>JAHDHV010000159.1 GCA_020631155.1 Bacteroidota bacterium
AAAAAACGCCAAAAGCAATCGTCAATTTTATCTTGACTGACTACTAAGTACTTATGTAAATTAAAACAAACCTATTTTTTGCTTAAAACGGTATGTTTCATTCCCTTCCTAACACTTTGGTTGTGAGATTGCCTTTTAACTATTTAGCCTTTTGGCTCTTTAGCTGTTAGAAATTAGTGATTAGAGATCAGACATTATTTTTTGAACTTTCTTGTAGCTATCAATTTTTGATTGTTAATTATTTATAAGAACTTTAATGGCTAAAGCTGTCGTTACACAACTCATTCAAAAAGAAATCAATCAGTAAAAAACGTCCAAAAACGAATCACTAATCTACTAATCACGAATCCACGAACTGTCAAAGTAAACACAAACTGTTAGGTGGAAAAACTCGGTATTTGAAACATATCAAAACAAGTAATTAAATAATATTTTATATAAGAGTTTGATAGTAAGTGACTTACTAAAGGTCTCCAATCTCATGTCTCAAATCTTACATCTAAAAAAGTAACATCACCATGCCTTTAAGACGAGCCAATTTACAAGCAAGATACGATCATTTAGTAAAAATAGGCGGCGGCTGTTTGATGCTGACCGTTGGCCAACATACCATTAGAAAGCCTTTGCAAATTCACAGTAGAACGGTGAAAATCAAAGGAATGGGCAAAGAACATTCTACGATTCACGCTCCTTTTACCAATGCGATTGAAGTAAAAGACGGGGCAAAACTCATTTTAGAAGACCTGAAAATTGTAACCGAATCCTTTCAGCCGAAGCGCGGTACAGGGATTTATGTGCCGCCCAAAAGTACGGCAGACCTTTACATTGACCGCTGTTCTTTTGAGACCGTTTTAGGGGCGATTACCTATAAAAATTATCCCGATAAAACATCACTAGGAAACATTGAAATCACCAATAGCTATTTTGAAAAATCCTGTGTCAACTCTCAACAAACAGACTATCCAACCAACATACATAAGGTAATGCTGTGGGGTAGGAAAGGAGCTGATAAAATTTTAAATGTGTCCTTTAATAAATTTGCCAAGCATCCCGAACAGCGTAGGGGAGTGATAGAGTTGTGCATTTGGGGTGATCCAAGTCATGGGATGGGCAAGGGAGAGCTTACCCTCATTAGTGGGCATGTGGTCGGCAATTTGTTTCGCGGAGCAACGCGCGAGTGCCTTGCTGTTAGCGATCATCAGCGTTTTATCATCAAAGACAATATCATCAACGATTCCAACCGCATTGGTTTGTATGCCATTCGCGGTTATCGCTCGGTGATTGTCAACAATATTGTCAACAACAGTGCTTATCGGGGGCATCGCGTGGAAAACCTTGACGAATGTATTTGGCGTGGAAATGCCTGTTACAACACAGGATTGAGCGATAATGCAAAGGAAGATTGCGGCGGAATGCTTATCCACAATACGCGCAATACCATTGTGACCGACAATATTATTTTAGCTGCAAAAGGCTATGCTATTGCCATTAGCAACAATAGTACGGGCAATATTGTGGGAAATAATCTGAAAATGGGTAGACATCAAAAGATATACATTGCCCAAAACTCTAAGCGCAATTTGTTTAGAGATACTAAGGAGCGTTTGGTGTGATTAGCTGTTAGCGATTTGTTAATCCAGATTTCTTTCTAAAATCTAATTTCTAAAACCTACAAAGTCAAGCTCTTATATCTATCAAAGCGGTGTTCCATCCAGTCAAGGACATATTCAAATACTTCTTGTTGTTCAGGTTCATTGTGAAGTTCGTGGTAGAGGCCTTCCCAAATTTTGAGGTCTGCCATGCCTTCCCCTGCTTTAGCGCAAAAATCTTGTGAGCCACTAGGGTCGGTAATACCATCTTCACTGCCATGCATTACCAACATATGTACATACAAGGAACCTGCATTGTACAGCGAATTAACTGCTGCTTGATGGCATCCTAAAAAGAAGCGCACAGATATTTTGTCGTGAACCAATTCGTCTATTTCATAAGCTTCTATAACTTTAGGGTCTCTGGATAATAAGCTGGTATCCAAGCGATTACTTTCTGTATACGAACCCCATAACATCTTCATCAAACGCGCCTGCCAAATCTTTTTAGGTGGAACTGGCTCTGGCAAGCGAAGCCAAGGCGCACTAGCAATAACGCCTAATACACGCGGATTTCGTGTAAGTGCATGGTTGATAACCACATTTCCGCCCATACTATGACCATAAATAAATTTAGCAGCACCCGGGAAACGTTTACTAGTCTCCTCCAGCGCACGGTCTACTTGGTCTAATAAAATTTGATAGGAAGCCACATGTCCCCGTTTGCCATCCGATTTTCCATGCCCACGATGGTCAAAAGCGATGACTGCATAATTTTTATTGGCAAAAAACTTGGCAAGATGCTCGTAGCGTCCGCTATGCTCTCCCATTCCGTGTACCAAACAAATCACTGCCTTTAAATCAAGATTGTTGTCAGGCTGCCATGTTTGTGCGAAAATCGGCATTCCATCCGCGCCATACCATTCAAATTCCGTATGTTTCATGTTTATTTTTTATTTTTATAATGTTGGAAAAGTTGATGTCAAGGTGTGAGCTAATTTACTCATTATTAGACTTGAGTATAATAAACTAAAAAAACTCCTGTTTTTTTAATATTAAATAGCTAACTTCCAAAAGTCTTAGAGTTTGGAGCTAAGTTAGGTTTTCGCCTTTTATTTTATTGACTAAAATAACAACAATTTAATTAAAATTTGTATACCTTTAATTAACAAAACAATAGGTCTTGTTTTTAAAATTTATTTTAAAAATAAAAAACTTTAAAACCTTATAACTTTGCAACTTTCCAAACTCTAAAAAAGTCCAAAAGAAACACACCTTAATTTTGCTTCTTAACTTACACAAGAAACAACATTTTACGAACAATTGCAAAATTGTGACGTTTTTTACTTCTAAATCATTTTAATATTACTATAGTCATGAAAACCAATATTTTATTTATCGCTACTATCGTTATTTATATTTGTTTCCATAGCATTGCCTGTTCTGTTTCTCCACCTCCACTAATCAAGCCCAAAAATAAACCTGTTGAGGAGATACAATTGCCAGAGGGCTTTGAAATCGCTTATTTTGCGGAAAATGTGCCTAATGCGCGTTCACTCTGTTTAGGGGAGCAGGGTGTTGTTTTTGTGGGCAATCGCAAAAAAGATAAGGTATACGCACTTATTGATAAAAATGCGGACTATGCAGCAGATACGATGATTATGATTACGGAAGATAAAAATATGCCTAACGGTGTGGCGTTTCACGATGGAGATTTGTATGTAGCGGAGGTGAGTAAAATTTGGCGATACGATGATATTGAAACAAAATTATTGGCCAATGAGCCAGTTCCTAAGCCTGTTTTGATAAGCGATGTTTTCCCGACAGACACGCATCACGGTTGGAAATTTATACGCTTCGGCCCTGATGGCAAACTATACATCCCCGTAGGCGCGCCTTGCAATACTTGCGATAAAGAAGCCGAAGACAAACGTTATGCCACTATTATGCGAATGAATCCTGACGGTAGCGAATTGGAGGTATTTGCTTCGGGTGTTCGCAATTCGGTGGGTTTTGATTGGCATCCCAAAACGGGGGAACTGTGGTTTACGGATAATGGTCGCGATTGGATGGGTGATGATTTGCCCCCTTGTGAATTAAACAAAGCTTCGCAAAAAGGTTTGCACTTTGGTTATCCGTTTTGTCATGGTGGCACCATTACCGACCCTGAATTTGGCAAGGATAGGGCTTGTAGTGAGTTTGTGGCACCTGTACAAAATTTAGGACCTCATGTTGCGCCTTTGGGTATGCGATTTTACACAGGCAATATGTTTCCCGAATCCTATCACAATCAGGTATTTATTGCCGAGCATGGGTCTTGGAATCGGAGTAATAAAATTGGCTATCGCATTACGCTGGTACGTATAGATGAGAGTGGCAAGGCATTGTCTTACGAGGATTTTGCAACTGGTTGGCTGCGAGAAGGCAAAAAAGTTTGGGGCCGTCCTGTAGATTTAATGCAGATGCCCGATGGTTCGCTCTTGGTTTCGGATGATTTTGCGGATGCGATTTACCGAATTTGTTATGTGGGAGGGTGATTTTTTAATTACGAATTACGAATTAGAAATTACGAGTGGGCTGTTTCCAATAGTGCATTTTTCGCTCTAACAGTTTGTTGTTCCTTAACAGTGCATTGATTCGTGATTAGTAGATTCGTTTTTGTTTTTTTAGTTTCTTTTTGAATGAGTTCTATAACGACGGCTTTAGCCACTATATCCACTTTAAATATTTGGAAATCAAGGTGTTATGTGTAAAATAATGTCCAGTAAATAATTTCCAATTTCTGGTCGCTAAAAGTCTAAATATCTAAAAAGCTAAAAGTCTAAATATCTAAAAAGCTAAAAGTCTAAATATCTAAAAAGCTAAAAGTCTAAATATCTAAAAAGCTAAAAGTCTAAATATCTAAAAAGCTAAAAGTCTAAATATCTAAAAAGCCAAGGTAAAAACAAATGATCAAAAAACGTCTACTGTTTGGGAACAATAGACGTTTTTTAATTAGATTAGAATTTTATTTATAAAAAATAATATTTCTATGCTTCTTCAATATTAGGAATACGTAATACCTGTCCTGGATAGATTTTGTTAGGGTCAGAAAGCATTGGACGATTTGCCTCAAAGATAACTCTATATTTTAAGGCATTGCCATATACTCTTTTAGAAATCTTAGATAAAGAATCACCCTTTTGTACGGTGTAATACTCTGAAGAAATAGGTTCATCAGCAGCAAACTCAACAGGTGCTTCTCTTTCTTCTACAGCAGCCTCTATGATTTCGATGCGATCGTCTACTTGAGCAATACCTTCTACATTTCCGCAAGCCAAAGCTACTTTTTCTTTCTCATCCCAAGAAGCCGTTTTTCCATGAACAACAGCCACATCATCATTCACCTCTATATATAAATCTTCAATATCAAAGCCTAATGATTTGATCAAACCTTCCAGTTCTACTGCTTTTTGTGCATCTAGTTCCGCTTGGGTTGGTTCTGCTACTTCAACATTGGTGTTTTCTGTTTGAGGTGTAGCTTTTTTCTTAAATAATTTAGCTCCTGCGTTTTTTACGAATGAAATTAAGCCCATAAAATAATACTAATTTTAAATAAATTAAACAATTTGATTAACCGACTTTGAGACGAAACTGTATTTCAAAGTCACCGCCTATAAAACGTTTTATCAGGTAGGAAATGTTTTGAAAAGTATTCGTTTTTTCACACACATCGCTTGTAAATTGATTATTTGTGTTTTATACTGTTTATTTATTTATAATAGAATGGATAAAAAAGCGTGATGCAGCAATACAAGGTTTTATTTTTTTTGCAGCATTAATAACTCCTCTATTTTTTGCAACAACCACTGTCGCTCTGCAATTTGTTTTTCTTTAAGTACTTCGGTTTGCAAATTGGTTAGTTTTTTGGTGCCGCCAGCTTTGATGCGAAGGAGTTTTTTCATCAAATTCACATAACTTTGATAGGCAGCTCTGTTGACTTGTGAGATGGATTTTTGCCGTATCAAATAAATTCTAAAAGCCTCAATAGATGATTGTAAAACAGAACTTTCTTCCAACTCATAATAACACTTAATTAACAAAACTTTATAAGAAATTTGATAATAATCATCTAAAAAGTTTACTTCTAAAAGGTGAGATTTAGCCTTGTTATATTCTTTTAATTCAAAACTGAGTAGTGCTAGGGCAAAGTTATAAACCGATTTTTGATGATTAGGATCAAGCTCCTTTTTGTATTGAGTAATGAACTGTTCCGTCCACTCATATTCTTGTAGTCTTAAGCCAACTGTTACGAAATTTTTGTAGTGATGTGGCGACATATGTTTGTTTTCGTCATCCATCCACATTGCTTTTGTTGCCAGCATTTCTTTATACAACTCAAACAATTCCCTCAAATAATTGCTATGCCCTAATTTCACCTTTTGGGTACAATAATTTGTTAGATTAACATAGACAGAGCGTATTTCAATAGCATCAATAACATTCATATGTTCGCCAATCAGTTGCCTTATTTTTTGATAATACATTTCGCTCTTATCTTCTTTAAGCCACAGCAAACATATGTTATAATATATTTGTATTAGCGGAATGTCTTTCAAAATAGGATGTTTGACCAATTGTAGCACCTCATCCAATAAGTGCAAATCATATTGTTTGTCAAATACATTTTGTCGGTTAATGGTGGCGCAAGTATATTTCAATTTTGCAGCTACATAATAGATGTCAAAGTTGTTCATTACCTGTTGCAAGCCACTTTCATGTTTTCGATCTCCCTTACCAATATTAAATCGCAGCACAATGTCTACCAGCCTAAAAACATGGTAAAAATAGTCTACATTTTGTTTGCCCTTACGCAATTGTTTTTGGATACTGTTGTAAAATTTATCAAAAACTCGATCCAATCTCCGATTTACAAAGGCATCTAACTTTAGTCGCTCCCGAAAGTTAGCACTTTTTTCATACTCTAAATACGCAAAAAAATCTTCCAATAATTTTGTCAATAAAGACATTACTGCTCTCAAAGAAGAATCATGTTGCTTTTTTTGTGGAAATAAGCGATTAAACACAATTGTTTTGTTCAATCTTGGGCTATTACAGCTAGGATATTCTTCTTTGATAATGTCAAAAAGATGCAGTACCTTCTCATTTTTATTAAAAAAGGGAGATTTTATGTATTCCTCAAACCTTTGTAACTCTCTTTTATTGAGCGTCCGAAACATGGATATGAGTTTACTATCTAACATATAGGTTAATATTGTATGATGGTTTGTTTTTAGATAGCTGAATACATTGTTGATTTGTTGGACGATAAAGACCAACTAGATTGTTCACTGCTATTTGAAAACACTTTATAACAAAATTCAGCATCAAATTTTAGGAATATACTATACTTTAGTGAAAGTTAAAATGTTTTTTTATTGTTATGTGGAGCATTTGAACTAGCAACATGTTTTAAGAAGTTTTGTTGAAATTTAAGGTTAAAAAAATATCCTTGTTTTTTCGTTTAATGTTTTGATAATTATATTTTAATGAATTGGTTAAGATTTAAAGTAAAAGGTGTTTTGTCTGTTTCATTATCATCCTAACACTTTGCCTTTAAAATTGATATTTAGCTTCTAGGAATTAGCGATTAGAGATCAGAAATTAATTTTCGAGCCTTATTGTATGTATAAGTTTTTGATTGTTAATTGCTTACAGAAAATATAAGAGCTAAAGCAGTCGTTAAAGAACTCATTCAAAAAGAAACTAAAAAACCTCATAAACGAATCACGAATCCACGAACTGTCAAAATAAGCAAAAACCGTTTGCTTGAAAAGCATGACATTTGAAACATAAGTACTTAGACAAAATTAATGCTACAATACTAAAAGACTAAACCGCTCAGTTCTAATACTTTAGCATAAAATTGTGCACAATTAAATAGTGCTTGGCACTTACCAAAAACATAGTGTATGATAGTGAGTTATTTTTTTAATATAGAGTAATGCAGCAATAATAAGTCGCGTCATAAGAGGTTATTTTGATTTTGTTTTATAAGTAGTTTGGACAAAATTAAGCGACATTTGGACTTGCCATAAGTTATTAATAACAAATGAACGATCTCGGGTCTTAACTCTAGGTACTTACAAAACCAAGGGCATAGTCATAATATCATGTGTCCAAAGTCAATCTTTGTTAGTTTTTAAAACAGGCTTAAATATAATCAATTTTATCCAAAATTTACTTTTAGAGGCTAATTTTATGCTTGCTAATAAAAAATATACCGAAAATATGGGATAATGTGTTTTGAGAATATTGAATTTATTTTTCAAATAAACTTGCTTTTTTTAAAAAAAAAACAGCTTTTATACATTAAATTCTAAAAAAAATATTATTTTTGTGCTTCAAACATACACATCAATATTGGCAAATACTATTAATTATTTATTTTTTTTATGTAAAATAATTCCATGTGACACTTCTTTTGATATATATATAATATAGTTTTACTTTAAATAGTTGTGTATTTGCTTGCTTAACCTTTAACTTATCCTTTGCATTTTTTATATAAATAAATAATGGAGAGCATAATTTTTTTAGCCTGTTTATAAACATATTTCGTTATAGTCAGGAGATTATGCATCTTTATTTTTTTGTTGGTGTTATTTGTAGGTGAAAATTATTGAGATTTTATCTTTTTTTTTCACCTACAAACCTTTAATTGTCAACTATATATAAACTAAATGTTTCTTTAAAGAAGTGAAATTTTATTTTTTTAGGAAAAAAAAAAATAATATCTTCGTTTTAGTGTATCATAACCTTGAAAAAGCCATGTTAAAATTAAATAAATATATTTACATTAACCTGTATCACTGATTGGCCTCACCACCCTATTAGTGTTCCCTTATTAAACATATTCCGCTATGAAGTTTCAACTACAGTGTTTACTATGCATTTATTTATTAATTAGCACAACTGCATTTGTTAAAGCAAATACTCAAGTACGCCTCATCCCTTCCGAAGAGCTTATTTTAGGTAATGATGAACTTAACTTTTCTATAATACTAGAAGATGGGGCAACAGACGATGGAGGTAAGGAAGTAGAGGCAAGGTATAAGTCAAGTAACGCTTTGGTTAGTAATGTACATACCCTACGCTTTACCATCAATGCCTTTACACCTAATGGCTCTGTACCAAATTTTAATGCACCAACACCAGTTGTTTTGACTAATAGCTGGCTAGGAACAGGTACTAGTTTAACCGCAACCCCATCTGATATTTCAGGTGCTTTGCCCGTTAATTTGCGAATCAGCCGAAATGATGGACTTAATGCCTTCCCCGGAAGTGGTCTGGTAAGTGGGGTCAGTTGCATCATGACCATTGACGATCTGTTTAGAATGGCTCCAGTACCACCAACAGAACCCTGTACGCGACTTACCATTATGCTTACCAATGTTGAAATTATCGAAAAGGTGGATATGAGTACTCCAGTTATCATGCCTATAGATATTGTTACCACTTTGCCTAATGCTTCTATGGAGGTTGTTTTTTGTGCTAAATGTGATATTACAGATTTAACAACAAGTCTCGTCTGTTCTAGTGATAGTACTACCTTTATGGCTAATGTGAATTTTACAGGTCTAGTAGGAACAAACTATAATGTTTATGATGATCAAGGTTCAAGTATGCAGAATGGCAGTGGTGGTACTTTTGTTTTTGGTCCTTATGCTACGGGAACTACGGTTAATTTCTTTGTTGAAGATATAGCCAATGGGCAATTATGTGAAATTATAGGAAGAGATAATTGTAGTGGAACTATACCACAGGCTACTTGTACAGATGGTATTCAAAACCAAGATGAGACAGGCATGGATTGTGGCGGCCTTTGCCCACCTTGTATTAATTGTGATTTAGAAGCTACCGCAACAACTAACTGCATCAATGCCAATCAGTTTGATGTTGTTGTTAATGTTACAGGTAGTGCTTCTATTTATAATTTGACAGATAACTTTAGCGGTTCCTCACAGATTTTTGGCAATGGCTCACAAACGCTCGGTCCCTATAATCTAGGTGACAATGTTCAAGTTGCTGTGGCTGATGCGACTGACCCAAGTTGCGTAATTAATCTATCTGCTTCTTATGCCAACTGTTCTAATTGTTTAGCCACTGCTACCAATGATATTTGCGCTTCTGCTATTTCATTATCACAAGGAGTCAATGGACCATTCAATAACTATTGTTCGGTAAATGCCAATGAACCTATTAATAGCTGTTTTTCAGATGGATTGACCAACACTGTTTGGTACTCTTTTGTTGGCAATGGCTCTACAGTCAATATTAGTGCTTTTAATTGCACTTCTAGCATGGACTATGAAAATGATTTGCAAATGCTTGTTTTTGACAGTTGCAATTTAACTACTATGGTTGCTTGTAATGAGGATTTTGTCTTGTTTCAACCAAGTGTTTCATTCAATACAAATGCAGGAACCACCTATTACATTCTAATAGATGGTTATGGAACTTATGATCCTACAGGCGAATATTGCCTAAGTATGTGCGCTCCCCTAGATTGTTCTATAACACCTACCTATACGAGTTGTTCTACAGCAAATAATGGCATCGCTGATTTAACAGTAAATAGCGGTGTAGCACCCTACACCTATAAGTGGAGCACTGGACAAACAACCCAGGATTTATTCGGCTTATCAGCAGGTACCTATGAGGTAACAGTAAGTGATAGCAATGGCTGTGTAGGTACTTCTTCCATAACTATCAATAATAATGCATCTACTATGAGCATTGATTTAGTTTCTCAAAACTCTAACCCCTTGTATGCTTACAATAATGTAAGTTTTGAAGTAGTAGGCGGAGCTCCACCTTTTAACTATAATTGGGAAACAACAGGCTATGTGCGACATGCAGTAAATGGAAGTGAAATCAATATTTTATATTCGGGCAATGCTTATTGGAGTGTAACTGTAACAGATAATAATGGTTGTTTTGAAACTAAGACCAATAATGACGGTGTTAGTGTGGATGAAATCTTAGATATCGTATCTAGTATTGTTACTCCTTCCAGTGGCTCTGGTGTAAACGATGGCTCTATTGTTATTATGGTAACAGGGGGAACGCTACCATATCAATATACTTGGAGTGGAGGAAATAACAACTTTACACCTAACTCCGCCAGTCAAGAAAATCTATCTACTGGCTGGTACTCTGTAACTGTTACCGATAATAGTGCGCCACCACAAGAAGTACTAGGTTGGTATTGGGTATCGGCAGGTATTGGTAGAGGAAAAACAACAGAACCAGTATTTGAAGTATTCCCCAATCCTGTAAGTAGCAGTGGTATGGTAAAGGTACAATTACCCGAAAAGGAACGAGCAAGTTTAAATCTTTACACCATTGAAGGTAAAAAAATCCGCACCATATTTGACGGGGTTTTAGAAGAACAACAAAACTATAATTTTCATTTTGCTGTAGATGACTTGGCCGCAGGTTTATATTTTTATACATTAGAAACCCAAAAAGGAATGATACAACACCAAAAACTATTTATAAAATAGACTTGGCATATTGTGGGTAATATTTTATGCAATTTTTTATTGTTCGTAATTTACAGCAAAACCAAAAAATATCATTTCATTTTGATCACTTGTTTAAATTAGGTGATTTAATTGTGCACAATTTTGTACTAAAGTATTAGAAATGAGCAGTTTAGTCTTTTACTATTGTAACATTAATTTTGTCTAGGTACTTACTGTTTTTTTATGGAAAAAAATACGGAACATTTGACGGAAAAATGGGCGCAATTAATGGCAAAAGAAAAACAAGCCAAACAATTGCTCCAAGAACTTCAATTAAATGAGGTAACAGAAAAAGAGCAACCATCCATTAAGGATGAAACGCCAAAAAATAATTTTGACAATCTACTAGGCTGCGGTGGATGAATATCAAAATTAAAGAATCATTTCGAGCTATTTTATATATAGCCTTTTTTTGAGATGCATGATTTCACGATGTACCTCAAAAAAAGGCTATAGTTTTTGGTAGGCTGTGCAAAAGCGATTCTTTTTTTAGTTTTATTTTTTATTTATTTGATGGCCTTGTTTCAATTGAGTGTGTCAAGAATTTAGGGAATGGCAAAATACTTTTTAAATAGACATTCACTTTACTCAAAAACAAACTATCACTTTTTTGTTGGTGTAAAAGAGCGACCTTGAAATTTTTTGCGTTAAGAAAATCGAATGAACAGCGTTAAGAAATATCCGTAGTGATACGAATGATAAAAAACGACTAGACTATTTTTAAAGCTTAAACCTTTGATTATCAGTTTTTTATTTTTTTAACAAAAGAGTATCACCTTAAGAGATTTTAGCTGTGAATGAGATTTTTAGCAAAAAAATTTCACTGTCTTGATTGTTGGGACGTAATGCATTACGTCCTTACTATTTTATCAAGTAAAAAAGAAAAAAACAAAACGGACACCTTTTAAGATTAAAAACAATAGTTGTTACCCACATTTCGCTGTTTTCTTCAGCTAGTTTAAAAAATTAAATGTTAATTTTT
>JAHDHV010000654.1 GCA_020631155.1 Bacteroidota bacterium
ATGCACTAAAAAAACAGAACCAACTAGCAATCTTCTTTCCTGTAGACTATGGCTCAGACCCTTACTTTTTACAACTCCCTGAATAACAAAATGTTATAAGATTTATTATGTATGTAACTTCCCGTGTTTTTGCCAGTTGATTCATTTCTACATGTGTTTTGCTTGCTTCTGCAAAGGTAATTTTGTTTGGTCAATTATCCAAATATTCAGTTGTTTTTTTGAATAAATTGTTTTGTGTTTTGTGTTTTGTTTTTATACAGCTATAACAGCTAAAGCTGTCGCTACACAACTTATTTTAAAACAATACCGACCAATCCCTACAGAGACAATTCATGAATTGTCTCTACCCATAACACTAATCCACGAATCACACCATTTCAATTTTCCGTTCCAGTAGTTCCACAATTTTGCCAGCAATATCTACGCCTGTTGAACGCTCAATACCCTCTAACCCCGGGGCGGCGTTCACTTCCATCACCAAAGGGCCGCGGTTGGATTGCAAAATATCTACGCCTGCCACGTCCAAGCCCATGACTTTGGCTGCGATTAGGGCTGCTTTTTCTTCTTCAGGGGTGAGGGTGATGACCTCTGCCGAGCCGCCGCGGTGCAAATTGGAGCGAAATTCGCCTGCTTTTGCCTGTCGTTTCATAGAGCCAACTATCTCGCCGTCTACCACAAAAGCGCGAACATCGGTGCCAAAACATTCTTTGATAAATTCCTGTACAATGATGCGCGCCTTGATTTTGTGGAAGGCTTCAATAACGGATTCGGCGGCACTCGGCGTTTCTGCCAATACTACGCCCAAGCCCTGCGTACCTTCCAGCAATTTGATGACCCAAGGGCCTTCGCCAGCAGCTCTTAAAAATTGTTTGACATTTTTGGTGTAATTGGTGAAAACGGTTTTGGGGAGTTCCAAGCCTGATTTGGAGAGCAATTGTAGGCTGGTGAGTTTGTCGCGAGAACGCAGCAAGGCTTCCGAACCAGTGGCGGTGACCACGTTCATCATCTCGAATTGTCGGATAACGGCTGCCCCGTAAAAGGTTACAGACGCTCCAATGCGTGGAATAATGGCATCAATATCGGTGAGTTTCCTATCGCGATACATGATTTGCGGTTGGTTTTTTTCAATCACAATTTTGCAGTTCAGGTGATTGATAACACGTACATGATGCCCTCGCTGACGACCTGCCTCCACTAATCGAGAGGTGGAGTAGAGGGATGGTTTTTGGGAAAGAACGGCGATGTTCATTTTTAATTACGAATTAGAAATTACGAATTACGAATTTTTTTTACATTTTCTTAAAAAGTATACAAAACGTTTGTTAGAAATATCATGCCAAAGAGTGTAGTTGTTGATTTTGGAAAGTGAGGTTGGATGAGAAAATAATTTTCCATTTTCAACTTTCCATTTTCCATTGAAGAATTAAACACCCAATTTATGTTTATATGATAAATTAGTAACCGCTACATTGACTAAAAAGTTGTTGTTTAATAATTTTCTTCCAATTAAAATAGGAAATTTCATGTCCGTTCTATCTGTGAGGGAAAGTTCTAAGTCGTATATTTGTTTAAATAAAATGATTTTTGTGTTGATGATAAAACGCTCCTCGCTGTGTCCAGTGGAGCTTTTGATGCTTTTTTTAGTATAATTTTTAATAATAATTCTTTTTTTGTTGTATTCAGGGTGAGAAGGGTCAAGTAGGCTAAAGCGAATTACTTTTCGCCCTTTTCGCATGATTTCCTCAATTCGGTGGCAGTGAATGGTAGAAGTGTAAGCTCCTGTATCAATTTTAATGTCTATATTGTACAAACCGAGTTGGGGGAAATCCGCTTTATCGGCTCGCCCAATCATTCGGATTCCATTTGCATCCATAGGGTTTTGATTTTGGTGAAATGCTATCTGAGTCGCTGCTT
>JAHDHV010000160.1 GCA_020631155.1 Bacteroidota bacterium
TTAGGTATGTTTCAAATACCGAGTTTATCCACCTAACAGTTTGTGCTTATTTTAACAGTTCGTAGATTCGTGATTAGTAGATCAGTGATTCGGGCAAATTGATTGATAGCAATTATTTTTAAGTGAGTTGTGTAACGACAGCTTTAGCTGTTAAAGTCCTTATAAATAATTAATAATCAAAAATTGATAGCTACGAGAAAGTTCAAAAAATAACTTCCAATTTCTGATCTCTAATCGCTAATTTCTAACAGCTAAATAGCCAAAAGGCTAAATATCCAAATAGCAATTTTAGAAACAAAGTGTTAGTAAGAAAATGAAACATACCGTTTTTTATAAAATCTTACATCTTGTGTCTCATATCTTGCTACTTTTAATTAATTAAAAAAATATATAAAACATGGCATATTCAGATAAAGTATTAGATCATTATAACAACCCTCGCAATGTAGGGACTTTAGACAAAAGCAAAAAAACAGTTGGTACAGGTTTGGTAGGTGCGCCTGAGTGTGGCGATGTGATGCGCCTGCAAATCGAAGTAGACGATGAAACGGGTGTCATTAAAGATGCGAAGTTCAAAACTTTCGGCTGTGGTTCAGCGATTGCTTCTTCTTCTTTGGCTACTGAATGGTTGAAGGGTAAAACAGTGGACGAAGCAGTAGCGATTGACAATATGGAAATTGTGGAGGAGTTGAACTTGCCACCTGTGAAAATTCACTGTTCGGTACTCGCTGAGGATGCAATTAAAGCAGCGATTAACGATTATCGTGTGAAAAATGATATGGAGGCACTGGAATTTGAAGAGGGTATTGTGCATTAATTATCTATATAAAAAAAACAAGAAAACATGATTTATATAAGTGATGTAGCCAAACAAAAAGTAGATAGTTTGAAAAATGAAGGGGAATTAGGAGAGGATTACTTCTTGCGAATTAGTGTAGTCGGAGGTGGTTGTTCTGGCTTGACCTATAAACTGGATTTCGACAATGAAGATCAGCCGATGGATCAGGTTTTTGAGGATAAAGGCGTAAAATTGGTTACAGATTTAAAGAGTTTTTTGTACCTTTGTGGCACTACACTAGACTTCTCGCGTGGCTTAGACGGTAAGGGTTTCACTTTTGTAAATCCCAATGCAGCACGTTCCTGCGGTTGTGGTGAAAGCTTCGCTGTTTAACCTCCAATTCTACTTCTCACTTATCTACAAAAAATATTAAGGCATAATAATAGGTTTTTTTTTTGCCATCCTGTGAAGGGTGGCTTTTTTATTTCCCCATTATTGAGCTAATTCTGTTGTTTTTAGCAGCAACAATTTATGGGTTAAAATGGTTATTTTTAGAAACTCCCATACTTAAATTTCTAAAATTAGAACTCCATTATGAGTGGAAAATACATCAACTTATTTACTGATTTTGGTTTTAAAAAAATCTTTGGTACAGAGGTCAATAAAAACCTATTGATTGACTTTTTAAATGGATTATTACATGGTCGTCAAGTGATTAAAGATTTGACATACTTAAAAAATGAGCATATTGGCAATAATAGCCTTGATCGCAAAGCTATTTTTGATGTGTATTGTGAAAATGAACAGGGCGAAAAATTTCTAGTAGAATTACAAAAGGTAGGGCAGAAGTTTTTCATTGATAGAAGCCTATACTACTCTACATTTGCCATACAAGAACAGGCAAAAAGAGGTAGAGAATGGAATTATGAGCTCAAACATGTGTATACGGTTGGTATCATGGATTTTATGTTTAAACTAGAGCCAAAGTATAAGGAAAAACATCTTACTTATGTTCAGTTATTAGACATAGAAACCAAAGAAGTTTTTTATGAAAAGCTATCCTATGTATATTTGGAAATGCCTAAGTTCACCAAAACACTAGAGGCATGTACTACGCATTTTGAGAAATGGTTGTATTTCATTCGCAACCTTCACAGTCTTAATAATATACCAAGCCTCACAAGAGAGGAAGTTTTTGTACAACTCTTTGAACAAGCAGAAATTGCAAAATACGATGCCAAAGAGCGTATTGCTTATGAAAATAGTTTGAAGTATTATCGAGACCTTAAAAATGTTATAGATACCCATTTTGAAAAAGGAAAACAAGAAGAAAAAATAACTACTGCTAAAAAATCATTACAAATAGGATTATCACTAGAACAAATTGCTGAGATAACAGGCTTATCTATAGAACAAATTCAACAACTAAAGTATTAAGGAATGAAGTCATCTGAGGAACTGAAACAGGAGCGTGAGCTTAGAAATGCAATAGATTTTGCTTTTGAACAAGGAGAGAAAAAGGGACGAGAAGAAGTCCTGAAAGAATGGCGAGAAGAAGGAAGAAGGGAAGGAAAACAAGAAGCAAAAATAACTATTGCCAAAGAATTATTACAAATAGGATTATCACTAGAACAAATTGCTGAGATAACAGGCTTATCTATAGAACAAATTCAACAACTCAATAATTCGTACAGACGTGATTAATCACCTCTCTATCAATTCAACAACTCAGCAATTTCCAGTATAAAAAAAACACATGAATCAAAACAAATTAGGCATTGCCTTAGCAGGGGGCGGCGCAAGGGGCATCGCACATATTGGCGTACTAAAAGCCTTAGAGGAGAACGGCATTTTTCCGCAATATATAGCAGGAGCGAGTGCAGGTTCTATCGTTGGGGCTTTGTATGCGGCAGGTAAAACGCCAGATGAGCTATTAACCATCGCAAAGGAAACGAACTTGTTTAAGGTATTTCGTCCGGGATTGTCTTTATCGGGTTTGATAGACATTTCCAATTTGCAAGAAATATTAGCAGAGCAGATTGGTGAAGATAACTTTGAGACATTACCCAAAAAACTGTTTATCTCAGTTACCAACCTCAATAGAGGAGAGGCGCAAATCATTGAGTCGGGCAAGATTTTTCAGGCGGTTCAGGCTTCTTCAGCGATTCCCTTACTGTTTAAACCTGTAACAATTGATGGCGAAGTTTATATAGATGGTGGCGTTTTGAAAAACCTACCTGTTGAACCTTTGGTTGCACATTGCGATCAGTTGATTGGTGTTAATGTGATGCCACATAGTCCGATGGAAACCAAAAATGTGGATGATTTGGTGGAAATTGGAAAACGCTGTTTTGATTTGATTGCTTGGAATAATGCAAAGGCAGAGATGGCGCAATGTGATGTGCAAATTGACTTACAAGGGATTGTACATTATGATGTGTTTGACTTTCTAAAAGCAGACGACATCCACAATGTAGGTTATATCGAAACACTTGTGCAGATGCCTAGCATTTTAAGAAATTTAGCAAAGGAGAGGGCTTGTTAGTTTTTTAAATAATTGAAAATCAGAAGATTACGAAATCCTACTCCATTCACTTTCCATTTTGTGTTTGTTATTTTCTAAATAATGACGAAGGCGATAATTTTCTGTTTTAGACAAATCCGCATCATCCTGTAGGAGTTCGGCGGCGGTTTGTCGAGCCAATTGTAGGATTTTATTGTCTTTGACAATATCGGCAATTCGCAGATTTAGAACACCACTTTGTTGCGTGCCTTGCATATCGCCAGGGCCGCGCAACTTCATATCTACCTCCGAAATTTTAAAGCCATCTGTTGTGTCAACCATCGTTTGCATCCGAACCTTTCCGTCATTAGACAACTTATTGCTTGTCATCAAAATACAGTAAGATTGCTCGCCACCACGTCCAACGCGCCCGCGTAATTGGTGCAATTGTGCCAATCCAAAGCGTTCCGCACTTTCAATGATCATCACCGAAGCATTAGGCACATTTACCCCAACCTCAATCACCGTTGTTGCCAACATAATATTGGTTTCTCCATCTTTAAAACGTTGCATTTCAAAGTCTTTGTCAATGGTATGCATTTGCCCATGTAACAAACTAATTTGATAGTCAGGTGGTGGAAAAGCGCGGCTGAAACTTTCGTGTCCGTCCATCAAATCTTTATAATTGAGGGTTTCGGACTCGTTGATTAGTGGGTAGACTACATAAACTTGCCGACCTTTTTGAATTTCTTCTTTTAAAAAACTAAATACTTTTAGCCGTTTATTTTCGTGATAATGAAAGGTTTTGATAGGCTTACGACCCGGTGGCAATTCATCAATGACAGATACATCCAAATCGCCATAGACGGTCATCGCAAGGGTGCGTGGAATAGGGGTTGCTGTCATTACGAGTACATGCGGAGGCTTCACGTTTTTTTGCCAAAGTTTAGCGCGCTGGGCAACACCAAAGCGATGCTGCTCATCCACAACCACCATGCCCAAGTTTTTAAACACTACTGTATCCTCAATCAAAGCATGAGTACCAATTAGAATATCGGTCATGCCTAAGAGCAGTTTTTCCAATACATCTTTCCGCTTTCTTCCCTTGATAGAACCTGTCAATAAATCCACACGTACCTCCATTCCTTCCAGCATATTCGTCAAACTTTCGTAGTGCTGTTGTGCTAGAATTTCGGTTGGAGCCATCATACACGCCTGAAAATCACAGTCCAATGCCATCAACATCGTCATCAGTGCGACCACCGTTTTACCACTTCCGACATCCCCTTGCAATAGGCGATTCATCTGTTGCCCTGTCATCGTATCTCGGCGAATTTCTTTGAGCACGCGCTTTTGGGCATTGGTCAATTCAAAAGGCAATTTATTTTCGTAAAAATCGTGAAAAATAGTACCCAATGCTGGAAATTCAAAGCCAATCAAACGGCGGTGTCTCGCTATTTTGGTTTTGACTAATCGCAGTTGAATAAAGAAAAATTCATCGAATTTTAGGCGGAATTGCGCTCTAGGAATAAGGCTGTCTTTGTCGGGTAGATGGATATTTTTTACAGCTTCCCAACGTCCTAATAATTCATGCTTTTCGATAATAGAAGCAGGCAAATTTTCGGGTAAATCTCTAGGTTTCAAACGCTCAAATAGCGTTTTGATGAGGCGGTGAATCCCTTTGCTGTCCAAACCTTTGCCTTTCAATTTTTCGGTGGTACTGTAGATGGGTTCTAATCTTGATTCAAAGCTGATTTCTTGTTCGGTAGTGACCAATTCCATTTCGGGGTGAGAGATGGAGAGGCGGTATTTAAAAGAAGGCTTGCCATAGACGAGGTATTGCGAACCCGTTTTGAGGTATTTTTGCAAATAACCAATGCCTTTAAACCAAATTAATTCCAAACGACCTGTGCCATCGGTTAGGGTAGCGGTAAGGCGGCGGCCTCTGCCTTCGCCCATCACGCGCACGCTGGTTAATTTGCCTTTTAGCTGCACCTCTGGCGTATCAGGTGATAATTGACGGATGCTATACAATTGGGTTTTGTCTACATATCGGAACGGATAGTGTTGTAGTAAATCCTCAAAGCAAAAAATACCTAATTCATTTTTTAGGGCTTCCCCTTTTTTTGGGCCAACCCCTTTTAAATATTCAATGGGTGTTTTTAATATGTCTTGATTACCTTGCAAATAGCTGATAATTAGGTGATTGGAAAAAATGGTTTGAAAGGTTTTAAGGTTAAAAAGTTGGAAAGTTTTTTAGCCTAAAAATTGAATCAAACCTTTTTTGAAAAAACTTGCTTGATAATCAGTTAAGTGCCAAGCACTAATTAATTATGCACAATTTTGTTTTAAAGTATTGACTTTCAATATTTTAATCAAACAAAGTGTAGCGTTTAACTATTGTATAGTACTTGTTTAACTGATGATTTTTTTAATGCAAAAACAACTTTGTCCAAAAAAAAACATTTTTTATTTTTAAAACAAAATTCAGTAATTTATCAATACATACATGTAGAGATAATTCATGAATTATCTCTACATAACAATACAAATGCCTGAAATGTTTGTTTTTACAGTAAAATAATTGACAAATTACTAAATTTTGGATAAATAAGCAACTTTTTTTGGTAAAAAAGGAAAAAATATAGTTCTTTTATTGAAAAAAGAGCTGAATACAGCTATCCATTGACAATGGTAAATTACTTAGCTGTTGACTTGGATGAGGGATTGTAGTGGAAATGAGCCAAAGCCAAACGCTAGAGAGCCTTAGCCGAGTGAGGGCGGAACGCAAGAGAGCTATCAGTGAGGCTTAGAGCGAACAGTGTTTTGGCAAAGGTGAATTGCAACGGAAAGCCCGACCCTGATGATGGAGCAAAAACGCTTGTCTCTAAATTTTGGAATTACTAAGTTCCTTAGGAGCGT
Organism: Bacteroidota bacterium; assembly: GCA_020631155.1. Lineage (GTDB taxonomy): Bacteria > Bacteroidota > Bacteroidia > Chitinophagales > UBA2359 > JAHDHV01. The sequence goes on from JAHDHV010000160.1 coordinate 6,204, forward strand.
TTTTTGCGAAACAGAGGGGGCAGCCCCAAATAATATAAAAAAATAATGGAAACTTACACTGTCAACTATATCCACACTTACCGCCTCCATTCCACCTTATCTGTAATAGGTTGGCGGCGGCTGACGGGGCGTTTTTTATCTGTTGACAAATAGCCCAAATACAAGAATCCCAAGCATTTGTCTTTTTCTCCTAAGCCTAAAAACTGCTTCAATTCGGAGGTGTAAGTCGGGCCGCCACTGCCCCAATAACTGCCTACACCATAGGCGGTTGCGGTGAGCATCATATTTTGAACGGCGCAAGCTACGGCTTCAATATCTTCCAACTCAGGAATTTTGGCATTGTCTGTGTCTTTTTTGCAAATAGCAAGGACATAGGGAGCCATCAAAGGGCGTTGTCGTAACTTTTCGTATTTGGCAGCTTTGTACAATTCAGGCGGGGTTGTTTGTTGATACCAATTGGATTGAAAATCGGCGAGTTGCTGTCGCCCTGCGCCTGTGAAAATAACAAACCGCCAAGGTTCAGTCAACCCATGTGTCGGTGCCCAGTTGGCATTTTCGAGAATAGCCGCTACTATTTCAGGCGCAATATTACGGTTTTTGTCATATAGTTCAGGCTTTATAGTTCGGCGATTGCGAATTAATTCATTTACTACATCAGGAGTCATATTTTTTATTTTAAATTAAAGAAAATCATACTTGAATGAATGCCGACAAAGGTATGTTTCATTCCCTTCCTAATACTTTGGTTGTGAGATTGCCTTTTAGCTATTTAGTTGTTAGAAATTAGTGATTAGAGATCAGAAATTGGAAATTATTTTTTGAACTTTCTTGTAGCTATCAATTTTTGATTGTTAATTATTTATAAGAACTTTAACGGCTAAAGCCGTCTTTACACAACTCATTCAAAAAGAAATCAATCAGTAAAAAACGTCCAAAAACGAATCACTAATCTACTAATCACGAATCCACGAACTGTCAAAGTAAACACAAACTGTTAGGTGGAAAAACTCGGTATTTGAAGCATTCCCCCACAAATTACTTCTATTTAGCTAAGATTATCAAATAAAATGACCAGTGGGCACAAAAAAATGCTGATAAAATACTGTTCTTAGTGTTGAACAATAATTTATCAGCATTTTTTAGCGATTCAATTAGGAAGTCCCAATTAATTATTTATATTATGAATAGACTTGAGGCATTAGACAAGAGATAGGAGGTTTTGTATTTAATAATTGTTACTGTATCTTAGAGCCTATATCAAGTCTTAAATCTTAAATCTTAAATCTTAAATCTTAAATCTAGTAAGACAAGCCTAGTGCTAGGAGTGTGCGTTTGTTTAAGTTACCAACTGGCAATCCATTGTCTTGTTGGAATTTTCGCAAGGCATCTTTAGTTTGTAAGCCCATGAAGCCATTACTTAGACCTGTATAAACGCCTTTTTCTTTTAAAGAAAGCTGCAACTGTGAAATAACGGTCTTTGAAATGTCTTTAGGACAGATAACTTCTACCCATTTTACCCCTTCTCCTTTTTTGATTAATTTTTTCTGTCTTACCATTGCATATTCGGCAGGCACTAGTACTTGCTCTGTTTTAGCAGGAGCTACTAGCACACGCTTTTTGATGGTTCGGTATTCGGCAGGAATGACAACTTCCTTGACAGTTGGTGGTTTCACCATCACGCGCTTGAAAATGTTGTGGTATTCAGGCTCTATTTCCTCACCGGGCGAATCACTTACTTTCGTTAATACGCGCTTTGTAATTGTGTCGTATTTGGCAGGAACTTCTACGCGTCTCATCAAGTAACAATCCTCTGGATTACTAGAAAAGCAATGAGGATCAACGTCTGTTACCCATTTGGTATAACCGGGTTCAGTCATTTTGGTTTCTGTGATGGTTTCGTATTCTTCGGTAATTAGTTTGGACCCCTCTTTGACAAGCACTTTTTCTGTAACAGTTTCATAAACAGCAGGAACGGTAATAAGTTTTTTCATTTCTTCTTTTACCAATACACGTTCTTCTACCATTTCATATTTGGCAGGGATGTTAATGGTTTGCACAAAAGGTTCTCTGATCATTACCTCTACTTCTACTTCCTCGTAGATGTCAGGCATTCCAGCTTTGCCATAGCATTTGCCGGGGTCAACATCATCGGGTAGAGAATTGGAAGATTGGCTGCCTTCTGGTGGCGCGTCATCCAAAGGTGCACCTAGAGGCTGTGCACTGACAGCACTATTCAATGCAAAAAACAATACACAAATGCCTAATAAGCGGAAAATGTAGATTTTCTTTGCTTTCATAATTATTTTTTTTAGTGAATATATTTAATAACTAATTTACTTTCTTTTTTTGACAAAAGAATGTTTCACTGGCGCAGTTTATTACTACATTATACGAATAAATCGCAAATAAGTTAAAAAAAAATGACAATAATCTATCAAAAAAGTGAAAAAAGAAGTTTTTGGTAGTCGTTATCACCTATAGAATCAGTATTCTAGGCGGTTTATAGCCTGTGAGATAACTTTACCTACGCCATTATAAAACAATCAACTTAGATACATGGATTTAGTAAAGGTTAAAAAATAATTGCGAATTTACATTGTTATTACTATTTCTTTGTGTATAGAAGCTTTATCCTTGCATCAACTGTGTAGCGAGCATAAGCATGACTACACACATAACATATGGCTTTGTGTAAAAAAAAATATTTAAAGTTTTGTTAATGTATTTTTTTCTATCTTAAAAAAAACATAAAAATGTCAATATTTAGAACAGTATTAAGGGTATTTTGTGTTAAAAAAAAACAATATAAAAATATTTATAGTTAATAAGGCTTTAAATTTAAGATGAACATAATTGTATTTTTTCTTGTAACCTATTTTTACTACTCACGTATATATTAAATAAGCCAAACAATATGTCATGATAAGGTAAAATAAGACTTTGATATTTACATAAAAAACTTGTAAACAGTTAAAAACACAGATAGTATAATGATAATATTTGGCTTGATTATTGCGTCTACCCAACGTAGCCAATTAGCTCCTACTAAAATAAACCAAATTATAATGAACTTATGATTCCATACTCCATTAAGTACATTAAAAGAAATAAAAGTCTATTGCTACTCCTGTAAGTTTTTGGTTATCAATGGTTTAAAAAGAAAATTGCTAGATTAATTTAAGTATAATTACTACCAATAAAACATTCATTGTCTCTATTAAAATAGGGTACTGTTAGGTGAAATACGGCTGCATAAGCCTTATGTTTAATTTTGTTTTTTAATGATATATATGCTATGAATTGGGTTGAGTGTGTGCGATGAATCAATAAATGTGTGAGAAGGCAACATTTTGACTGTAAACAGAGAAAATGCATAGCTTTTTTTTTGTATACCTTATTTGTTTTCCAAAATACTCTTTACAACTACTTAAGTACTTAGTAGTCAGTCAAGATAAAATTGACGATTGCTTTTGGCGTTTTTTGCTCCCTAGCTGTGTTACAAAGCCTCGCCGTAGCTTTGTTTTGCGCCTTGCTAGGGAACAAAAATCACTCAACATCAACCCGTCATTTTAACGTTGACTAACTACTTAGATGTAATATACAAGCCATAAGAATTGAGATAATTAGCTCACTATTAATGACTTATGATAAATCCAGGTGTTGTTTATTTTATTTAAGTACCTATTTTCTTAAGAAAAAGTTATTGCTGTAAACTGACTTCCACTAATTTTTAAATAAGTATATAATTTCCCAAACCTCCTTGAAAATTTAACAAATATGAGAAGTCTACTCATTTTCCTATTGTATTTAAGCCTTTCTATGACAGGCTTTGCTCAAAGTGAGTCAACAAGGCTTACCTTTGAGATAGATCATCACAATAGCTCAACTGAATTTACGTCTATGGATGCTCAGAAACTATATCAATTCTTTTCTTACAATACACAAATTCAGAACTGTAATGATTTGAAACAAACAGAACTCATTAGCAGCACATATGATACTCAAAAAGACGAATATACAAGTGTAGATATTGTTCAAGAATTAGCGCAAATGGGCTTTGCAGTGTCCAATTTAAATTGTGATGGGCAAACAGTTGTGTTGTCTATTGCAAAAATGATTAAAGTAGGCCGTACAACAGAAACGATTGTCAAACAAGATGATGATTGCTCTGATTGTGGCGACCAAAATTTAAGTCGCAACTTAGTCAATAAGTTTGAAAATATGGATTATGGTGGCAACCAAATTAACTTTGATATGATGGAAGATGAAGTACCTACTGTTCTTCCGCCATCGGCAGCCGACTGTAATGGGTGCGATAACATACAGCCTGTTATGGATACCTTATCAGAACCCTATGAATTGATTGACACTGAAAATTCAATTATTAACTTTGGTAATACTGCTGCTCCACAAGTGCCTAGTTCTAATACACCAAATAACTAATTTTTTTGAGACATGAGATAGGGGGCTTTGGATATGAGATTTGAGATAAATTACTTATTGTCAAATGAACATTGACTTTGGCCACTTACTTATTTCTTAATTAATCTTTTCAATTTTAATAAAAAAATATTATTTTATAAATAAAATGATAATTTTTTAGTAGAAAACTTCTTGAGCTCTACAAAGCCTGTGACACATTAATGATGTGTTGTGGGCTTTTTTTATTTGTGTTTTTCTCCAGCTAAATACTAACTTCACTTTTTAAAAAAACTTTATTTTTCGCTAAAATGATTTAAAAAATAGAATTAATATTAACAGTAAAGTCAAAAACCACTTAAAAGCCAATATTTTGATAGCCAAAGGATAATAAATGACAATCAACTGATTTTTTTTCAAAAAAAAAGCTAAATCTTAGCGTTCACAATCGTTAATCGCTGCCTTCCATAACACTTATCTACCACTACACCATCAGTTTAGAGTGCCACCCTAGTTTACTCTAACTCACTATTTGTTTATACTAATTTAAGTATCTACATTTATTTTACTTAGTAAAAAAACTAATTATGAAAAGGTCTTTATTAACACTTATCTTGTGTTGTGTATATCTGTTTGTATTAGGTCAAAGTGCAGATAAAAAGATGAAACTTACTTTTGCTATAGACTATGAGCAGAAAAATGCATTGGATTTTACGTCTAAAGATGCTCAAAAACTGTTTCAATTTTTCACGAATAAGTCTGAAGTGCGGATTTGTGAGGAGAAAAAAATGAAGGTAATAAGTAGGGTTTATGAAAAAAGAGCAGATAAAAAAGCTTACAAAGATCAGGATATGATCAAAACATTAAATATGATGGGTTTTGCTGTTTCTGATTTAGAATGTTATGAAGAAAATATTGTATTTAAGTTATATAAATCTGCCGAGGCCAATAAAAAAGCCGTTTCCTTTAATGAAGAGGAATTCTATCCCGAAGATTTTATGTTACCAGATGATGGTTCGATGGTTTTAACACTAGCTGCCCCTGAAATGGAATTGCTAGAAAAATCCGCTACTTTAACAGCCGTTAATCCAACGCTAATTTCATTTTTACCTTTGCTCCTATCAAATGAAGCAACAACTCCTATCGAGCCAGTTGCTAATGATAATAGCTTAGTAGAGGAAGACGAATTGTTACTAGAGGCTGATTTAGAGGTAACAGATAATTTGGATTATCTTTCCTTAAGTATGTTTGAATTTTAATTGAGATACAAGATTTAAGACACAAGATATAAGACTTTGTGCATCTTCTGCGTAAGTCTTATATCTTGTATTTTTTATGTTAAATAATTCGTAATTCGTAATTAAACTTGACAATGGTAGATTAGGAATATTTTGTATATTAGCGATATGACATCAGAA
>JAHDHV010000161.1 GCA_020631155.1 Bacteroidota bacterium
ACATAAGACATAAGACATAAGACATAAGACATAAGACATAAGACATAAGACATAATATTTGAGATAACTCATTCAATGTCTTATGGCAAGTTCATTTTTTTGCGAAAAAAAAATAATGATTAAACAAATAATAACAAACCTAGCAGAGTTTAATGTTTGGGCGAATACCAATTAAATATTTTTAACTCATTGTGAAAAAAATGAATATAAACTTTAGGCAAGGAAGCCTTGATGATTTAATTGCATTGAAAGAATTGGCGATCCTCTCATGGAGTCAATATAAAGATGTTTTAGAAGTAGAACATTGGGAAAGTCTAAAAGGAAATTTAGCAAAGAATGAAGCTTATATTAAGTTGTTGGAGCAGTCAGAATGTATTGTTTGTGAAACTGAGGATGCGAAAATAATTGGAATGGCTTTTCTTGTTCCAAATGGAAATCCAACGGAAATATATCAAAGTGATTGGTCGTATATAAGATTTGTTTCTGTAAATCCAAATTATGGAGGAAAAGGCATTGGCCGCAAACTAACTGAGCTATGTATAGCATCTGCAAGGAGAAATAAAGAAAAAATAATTGCACTTCATACCTCAGAAATAATGGTGAAAGCGCGCAAATTGTATGAAAATCTAGGATTTAAAATACATAAAGAAATCCCGTCTCGTCTTGGTAAAAGATACTGGCTTTATTTGCTAGAGTTAGATAATAGAGCTTAAAACAGCATGAAAGATGAGAAAAACGCCTATGTTTTAGCGCAATTAACTAAAATATAGGCGTTTCCTTTAGAAAAACAATAATTCAAAAAAACATCAATTCCTATGCATTTCTCAATAAATAGCGTACTCCTTGTACTTCAATAAATTCTATTTTATACTGTTTGTTGAGGTATAGTTTGATTTTTTCTTTTCGATTAACCCTTATATCCAATCGCTTGCTTACGGCATCATTTCCTCGAATGGAGCAGGTCACCATCTTAGCATTTCTATAACTATACTTTTTTTCCCTATCGTGTGTCTTAAAATACATATCATCCGCATCAAACTGAATGTGCAGTTGTTGAGTAGTCGGAATTTTTTCCGTTATAGCATAAATGGTATTGGCATGTAACTCTTGTTTTTCGGGATAAAAACTTTTTCCCACTAAATCGTCATAACCTCTAACAGTGTGTAGGTTTTTAGCGGTGAAGTAAGCTTCTTCCTGCATCAGTTGTGTGGCCGTTTTACTGGCAAAATCAAACTGATAATGCCCATAGCGCGGCGAGGTAAAACGCAGGTCTTGTAGATGCCCTAGAGAGTCGGTGGCAAAACGCATTAGGTGTTCGGCACCATTTTGGAAAAGAACGAAAGAAAAGCCATCTTTCAAAACCGTTTTTTTAGCGATTTTAAAGTTGCCTAATTTTTTAATTCCTTTCACACGCACAGTGTTAGCGGTAATATTAATTTGCACTTCTCCTGGGTCAATGTGCACCGCTGTTGCGTTACCGATTTGGTAAGACTGTGGCAGAATTCTTTGTCCAACAAACTGATGGACATTGTGAAATTGCTTATCCGTTTGATAAGTATAGGATGTAGTGGTAGTGAGGCTAGTGTTCCATGCGGCAATGCTAGCAGCGAACAATATAAACAGGAAAAGAACGGCGATTAACTTTTTCATATTGTTCTGTCATTTAAAATGGGTGAAATAGATTTTTTCGTTTTGACGACATAAGGTATTTAAAAGTCATCTATTTTTGGCTTTAAAACAGAATCTTATAATAAGATGATAATTTAATTTTTGTAGAGATAGTTCATAACATTGTAATAGGCATTGGAAACTAAGTAATACTGCCACTAAAAAAGCAATGCTTTGGAATAAGAAGGTTTCATAAAGTTTAATAACTTGACTAGCTGTGTTTAGTTTTTACATTTTCTTCAATAAAAATACAGACTGATTTTAAGAAAATAAATAGCTTTAAAGAAATCTGACTGAATACTGACGCACTTTGTTAGAAAAAGTGTATTAACAAAATATAACTGCCCCATTTATAAATGACAATGCATAACTTTTTGACAATAAAAAGGTAATGCCTTATTTATTTGAGTATGATAAAAAAATGACAATTTGGTTTTTGATTAGTGAGCTTAGAGTTGTGAGTGTTTACTTAGGAGAGAAAATTCAAGAACTTACTTTGTTAGTTGTAGCAGCGAGTCAATAAGCAATTTAGAAAAAATAACCCTTTTCTATATTTTATATGGCGATTAATCACTCTATGAAAAACTGTTGTTTTTGTGTGGTTAATAAATGTTGAGAAAATAATTTTAATTTAAATTGCTTTTTTTTATCCAAAATGGAATTTTTTTTACTTAACTGCCGTTAAGTATAATACTACCACCACACTATTTTCTACAAATCAATCAAAAACTAAAAATTATGATTGTTTAAAAACTACTTTCTCCCGTTTATTTGTTTGCGCTACTTAACTAAAGATGTGTGCCTATTTTGTTCATTCTTATGACTTAAAAAATAGGTAAAAGTTACCAAAAAGTCAACAGCAATTATAAGCCAAAACTACATTTTACGCTCTTTTTGCTACTACTAGGCATCCTCCAATACACAATTATCAATTTTTGAGTTTCCAAATCTTCATCTCAAAAATTGACAAGCCATATTTACATAAAATGCTATACAATTTTTTTAGCATTTTCAATTCTTCTCCCCATTCCCCTATTTTTTGATATATTTTTAATCAATAAGATAAAATATTGATCTGCTAAAAGTGTGCCCAAATAGCCTTCCAAGTTATCTGCTTATTTGTAAATATTAAATTAATTGCCCACTTTTTAAATATTTATAGGTTATGGAAATACATGTTATTTTTCTTTCAGTTATCATTTTTATCATACTTCCAATTGCAATGTTAGCTACTATCATATACACCATAGTATTCATTATAAATGCATGGATAAATCGCTCAAAACTTAGTGAGGAAGAACAAACACTAAGAAATTTATTAAATATGATTCTTGAAGAAAGTAAAACTTTAATATCAGGAGATAAGATTACTAAACTTGATAGAGCGAAACGTTTTAAACGTTTAGTTCAAGTATTAAATTTTACTGAGGAGAAGTATAAAAATATAGAAAATATCAAAAATAAATACACTGATAATTTTAATGAAATAAATGATAACAACAAAAAAATATCTGCCATAATGGAATTAACAACCTAGACTTTGGGGATTGTCATCAACCAAAATAATCCCAAAATAATAACTTTTTAGGGAACTAATCATCACTTATCTAAGTTGTATTAGATGTATTTGCAAAGAAGGGTTTATTTTGCTCATTTTCAATACTTTAACTATGAAATACATCCCTAAAAACGACTACTGAAATCCTATTTTAGAGCAATTTTTAGCCCTTCTTTTTGCAAATCATTAACCTTATTTCTAAACCCAATTATGTTCGCCTATGCTTACACATATACTTATTTCAATTTTAATGATTTTGGTGGTTGCATACATTGTTATCAATCGAATGATTGAGATTAACAAAGCTCGTAGGCTGCGCGAAGCTCTCGAAAGAAGGTTTAAAGAACGCTCTATGCGAGTACTTCGTTCAGCAAGAATGGTGCGATTCAAAATCGAGAATGGAAGCCTTGTCGCTTCGGAATTGGCAAATTTGAGAGACCTCCATCAATTTACCTTGCAAATGGCTAAGGAACACAAAATTGATATGGAAAAATTTGCTAATATCTGGACAAAAATCCAAGAAGAAATGACTGCTATTCGCAAATTGACTACTCCTAAAAAAACACCCAAACAAGGAGTTGTTAGCCGAATGTTGAGCTTCCTATTCTAAACCCTTACCCAATTTGATGGATAGTTGAACTTATTTATCTGTCAAATTTTTTGTAAAAATGATAGTTTAAATAAAAAAATCCTGATCTATTTTTTTCCAAAAATGGATCAGGATTTTTTTTAATTACGAATTACAAATCACGAATCCACGAATCACAAATCCACGAATCACGAATCACGAATCACGAATCACGAATCACAAATCCACGAATCCACGAATCACAAATCCACGAATCACGAATCACAAATCCACGAATCACGAATCACAAATCCACGAATCACGAATCACAAATCCACGAATCACGAATCCACGAATCACGAATCCACGAATCACGAATCCACAAATCACGAATTTAATCATATCGCTTAATTTCGCCACTTTTAATTTTGCTAGTATAACCTTCAATTTCCTCTTTTACTACATTTCGCATAATATATAACCCTAAAATATTAGGAAAACACATCGCAAAAATCATCGCATCGGAAAAGCCAACAACCGCACCTAAAGAGGCAGCAGACCCAACAATAACGACCAAACAAAACAATACTTTGTAAATCAAATCGGCCATGGTACTGCGTCCAAATAAGTAAGTCCAAGATTGTAAGCCATAGTATGACCAAGTAATCATGGTAGAGAAGGCAAACAGGATAACAGCGATGGCTAAAATATATGGAAACCAGTTAATTACACTTGAAAAAGCTTTTGAAGTCAAGGCAACACCATCAGATGCGCTTGCATCATAACTATTGGTAATGATGATAACTAAAGCGGTCATTGTACACACGACAACCGTATCAATAAATGGCTCTAATAAGGCAACGAGCCCTTCACTTGCAGGATTATTGGTTTTTACCGCAGCGTGCGCGATGGATGCAGAACCTACACCTGCCTCGTTACTAAATGCCGCCCGTTTGAAGCCCTGAATTAATACGCCAATCAAACCGCCGTACATCGCATCGGGACTGAAGGCACCAGCGAAAATTTTGCCAATTGCAGTGGGTAATTCGGTAATATTTGCCCCCAAAATAACCAAAGCAGCAGCCACATAGATACCTACCATAAATGGAACAATGCGCTCTGTCACTTTTGCGATACTCTTGATACCACCGATGATAACTACCGCTACCAACACAGCCATAATGACACCAAATAGCCAACCTTGACCTTCTAAGATGCCAAAAGTACCAGAAAACTGCTTAAATGCTTGATTGACTTGGAACATATTGCCACCGCCAAATGAACCACCAACGCACATGACTGCAAAAAATGCTGCCAAACCTTTACCCAATCCGCCCATGCCTTTTTCCTTTAAGCCTTCGCTCAAGTAGTACATTGGACCACCATATACTTTGCCATTGCTGTCTATTTGTCGATACTTAACACCGAGTGTACATTCTACTAATTTGGTAGACATACCTAATAAACCTGCCAATATCATCCAGAAAGTTGCGCCAGGCCCACCTAATGAAATAGCAATGGCTACCCCAGCAATATTTCCCAAACCAACGGTACCAGATAAGGCTGCCGTAAGTGCTTGAAAGTGAGAGACTTCGCCTTTATCATTTGGATTTGTATATTTGCCACGCACTACATCAATGGCTAGTTTAAAGCCTCGAATATTGATAAATTTCATGTAAAGGGTGAAAAATATCGCTCCTACAACCAACCAAATCAATACCAATGGTAAGTCCTGTCCACCAACAGGAATAGAATAAAAAATGATGGATTCTACAAATTTTGTTACAGGTGTAAAAGCATCATTAATGGTTTTATCTAATCCACCGCCTTCGTCTTGGGCAAATAAGAGTTGAGGCAATAGGGCTAAACAACTTGTGAAAATAAAAAGTAGTTTTTTCATATGAAATTATTTGAATGAATAATGAATTGTTTTTTTATACTTGAAATTGTCAAGTTATTGCATGAATGGTTAATTAGCTCAAATTTTATGTCTAACTACCCATGAGTAGGTAAATATATGAAATTATCGTTGGCCTGCTAAATAAAAGCAATTTTTGCATAAATATCTTCAACAGTAGCAACAGCAATTCTGGGATAAAGGGGTAAATATTTGAGAACTGCTAAACGATGTTTTTTTATAGAAAAAATGCGAGGAAAGATTTTGTAGTCTAGCCAATAGTTGATATAAAGTGTAAAAGTGCGGCTCATAATTGTGTTTTTATGTGTTTGAAAATATTTTTTCTGCAAAAAAAAAACTTATTCTTTTAAATTCCTAGTCCTAATCTTTCACTACTTTATTTTTTTTATGTATTTTTATAATTATTTAACAAAAGATTAAATATTTATTCTTTAGTCAAGCATTAGTCAATACCCTACTTTGGTTTGTGCTACCTTAGTAATTACCTTACTAATTTGAGTTAAAAAATTTTAAAGTTTGAAGGGTAAAAAGTTAGAGATGTTTCATTATTAAAGCAATACTTTATTGCTAATTCTTCCTAACACTTTATTTCTAAGATTGCTATTTAGCTATTTAGACTTTTGGATTTTTAGCTATTAAAAGTTAGTCATCACAAATAGGTTTTTAGCTTTTAAATTATGTGTAAATTTTTAACTGTTAAATGTTTGTAACTGCTATGGCAACTAAAGCAGTCATTACAGAACTCATTTAAAAAGAAATCAAAAAATCCAAAAGCGAATCACTAATCTACTAATCACGAATCCACGACCTATCAAAGTAATCACAAACTGTTTAGTTGAAAAGTATGGTATTTGAAATGTAAGTACCTAGACAAAATTAATGTTACAATAGTAAAAGACTAAACTACTCATTTCTAATACTTTAGCACAAAATTGTGCACAATTAAATAGTGCTTGGCACTTAAGTAGTAGGTACTTACCAGTTGAAACACATCATTCGTAATTTCTAATTCGTAATTAAAAATGCCTTCCTTACAAAAAACACCTAAACGACAGCGCGGCTCTATCATTAGAATTGAAGCAACAGAAATTGACCGTTTGATAAAAGACATCGAACAGCAGGAGAAAGTGCGTCATCATCCTGACTTGGAGAGATATAGAAAAAGGGGTCAGTGGCCAAAATCAAAGGCAAGCCCAGTCTATCAGATACTTAAATTTACTATTGATCAGGAAAATAAACAAAATGAAAAGGTAAAATATGAAATAGAAGATGGCTTTTTGTATGGCCTGATTAATCGACATACAAAAAAGGTGGGAAAGAAGGGGGGCTATGGTTTTTATCGTTATAACTTAACAACGCTTTATTATTTTTTATATAAAAAAAGTAGAGAAGAATACCATTTAGAGCGTACTTATGATACAACAACTAAGGCTACCAAAGTGCCTGTTACACCAATTATAGTATATTGTGAGCGGCATAATGAAAATGAGTGGAAACACTTGGAAAAGATACTGCCATTTTTATCAAATTTCAAAATAACCTTAGAATTTTGGGATCAACCGGGTACGAATTTAACTAAGGTGATGCAAAAAGTAGGAGAACATGGTTTATTGATTAATTGTATTGACAAAGAGTACTTAGAAAATGAAAATTGTATCAAAAGTTTAACGGAATATTTAGCAATTAATGAACAGAAAATCAAATACTTAGAGCGCAGTATCCATCTTATTTTTCCTACTTGTTTACAACAAGACAATTGCGACATCAGCACCGATTCAGGGCGGCTTCGAGTGTTAAGCTTTTGGGATGAACAAATTCGCCGTATTAATGAACAGATTGCAGTGTTTCTGAATCGTGGCGATGAGTTATTGCCACAGCTTAAAAACTATCTAGAATCTTTAAAAAAGAGCTATGATAATATTGCTAGAAATATAATTAACAATGTAGATTTTATTTATAATAATGATAGAACTTTGCACTATGAACATTTATTAAAGCATCCAAAGGAATTACAACAATTGATAGAGCAGGTATTACAACAAGAAAAGCGCGGAAACTATGCTATAATCCTTAAAGAAGTGAAACAATCGTTGAGTGAAATTGAGCAGTTATACCATGCGATTGTGATTCCTTCAGAAAATGATCCACAGCGTCCAGAGTTTCCGCCGCAGCCTTTTTACCAACCAAAATATCCTGCATCGGATTGTTATCCTATTGATATTCAGGGGTTTAGCAATGTTTGGTTAAAGGATGAAAGCAGCAATCCAACAGGGACACATAAAGACCGTATGGCTTGGGAATTGGTGATTAAATATAAGGAATTATTGAAGCAGGAACGCATTAAAAAGATGGTGAACAAAGCAGGGGAGGTGCCACGTTTATCCATTATTTCGGCAGGAAGTGCGGCGATTGCTATTCAAAACTTTTTGCGAAAATTTCATTTACCCGACCTCAAAGTATTATTAGATGAAAAAACGGAGGCAAGTATTCAAAAAGCATTACAAAAAGCTGGTTGTGAAGTATATACCTATGATTTAAGTCGTCAACTATTGAAGCCAGAGGACATTAAGGCATTAACCCATAATAAACACGGCTTGGACATTACCTATCGCGAAATCATGGATTACGACCACAAAACCTATTACGATTGGCTAAGTTATGAAATCCTCAATCATCAACCTGATTTTTGTTTGCTTCCCTTTGGTACAGGCGATTTATTTCAGAATGTATTGAATATCAATTACGATGAGGTGTTAAAATATCGTTGGGGCAAGCAAAGTCATGATCCGCGCCTACAACATAACAATATTAAAGGGCTGCAAAACTGTCATTTCATGGGAGCAACAACTCGTAATCCGCAGTCAAAATTAAATAAATTATACTCCGCCTTTTTACCTAGTTTACCCGATCATCATCAAAAATTAAACAAGTATCAAGAGGAGGGAATGTGTGGACAATATTCGGGCATCTATGAGGTAAGTGAATATTATACTGACAAGGCAATTGACGTAGCTAACTCCCTGAAAATCAACTTTGAACCCTCTGGAGTAGCAGGGCTTGCACTACTATTTCAACTACAAGCAGAACGCACTATTCCCATTCCTTCAACTGCTAAAATCGTGATTGTGAATACAGGGAAAACGAAGTATCAGTTGTGACTGAGGAGTTGAAGCTGCAATTTATTTTTTATATAAAAGTTATAATTTTTAATATGCCTACTGCCCATTTTACTGAAAAACTAGTTTAACTTTTTTTCTAAAAAATTAAACAAAATAAAGCAACTTCTGTTAAACAATTCATACAAATTACTGTATATTTGTTCAACTGATTATTGTAGAATTACTAAACAAATAGGATATTAAAATTACAAAGTAAATTTTGTGAATAGCATTAATTGTGTTGACTAAAACATTTCAAACCTACTTATTTGTTGAAAAACAAAGTTTCACGGCTCTACAAAGAGACTTTACTCAACTAGGATAGTCCTAATAGACAGTTTTGTGGTCATTTTATAGGCTACGTTTTTTATAGCTGATGAACAAAGAAGCTAGTTATTTTCACTTTGTTGATTGGTACTATTTCTATTGTCTAAAAAAAGAGAAATTGTGAAAAAAGTTATTGTAATAGGAGCAGGATTTGCAGGATTAGCAGCCGCAGCAACTTTGGCTAAGGAAGGATATGAGGTAACAGTTTTAGAAAAAAATGAAACAGCAGGCGGCCGGGCGCGGCGTTGGCAATCGCAAGGCTTTACCTTTGATATGGGACCTAGTTGGTATTGGATGCCAGACGTGTTTGAGCGATATTTCGAGCAGTTTGGTAGTGCACCTACAGACTACTACTCCCTCATTCGTTTGAATCCATCTTATGCGGTTGTTTTTGGGGAAAATGATGTGCTGCATTTGCCAGCAAATGAAGAAGAATTGTATGCATTATTTGAATCTATTGAAGAGGGAAGTAGCGAGAAATTAAAGACTTTTTTGGCAGAAGCAGCCCATAAATACGAGGTGGGCATGAAGGATTTGGTCTATAAACCTGCGCTATCTTTCCGAGAGTTTATGAGTTTTCGAGTGGCTAAGGGCTTAAAAAACTTGCATCTCCTAAAGTCGTTTAGCAAATACGTTCGCAAATATTTTACACATCCAAAATTAATTCAACTACTAGAATTTCCTGTATTATTTTTAGGTGCGCGCCCACAAGATACACCAGCTTTATACAGTTTAATGAATTATGCAGATATGTCATTGGGTACTTGGTATCCGATGGGCGGGATGCATAAAATTGTGGAGGCAATGGTAGATGTAGCGAGTAAGCAGGGAGTGAAATTTTTATTTAATACGCCTGTGCAACATATAGAAACGGCTGATGAAAAAGCTTACTATGTTCGTGCTGCTGGGCAATTACATCCTGCTGATATTGTTATAGGAGCTGCTGATTATCACCATATTGAGCAAAATTTATTGAATGAGGAAAATCGCTCTTACAGTTCGGATTATTGGGAAAAGCGAGTGATGGCCCCATCCTCTTTATTATATTATATTGGAGTTAATAAAAAAATAAATACATTACAGCATCACAATTTATTTTTTGATGCGCCCTTTGATGACCATGCCGAGCAGATTTACAAAGACCCTACTTGGCCAGATGCACCCCTATTTTACGTTTGTTGCCCTTCCATTGTTGATCCCTCAACTGCTCCCAAAGATATGACCAATTTATTTATTCTAATTCCTGTTGCAGCAGGCTTGCAAGATACCGAGCAAGTTCGGGAACGCTATTATCATATGGTGATGGAGCGATTAGAGGCAGCAACAAAAGAGAAAATTCGAGCGCATGTAGTGGTTAATCGCAGCTACGCGCCAAGCAATTTTAACACAGATTACAACGCATTTAAAGGCAATGCCTACGGTTTAGCCAATACTTTGAAGCAAACAGCCATATTTAAACCATCTATCAAAAGCAAAAAGATAAAAAACTTGTATTATACAGGTCAATTAACTGTTCCAGGGCCAGGAGTTCCGCCTTCAATTATTTCAGGTCAGATTGTTGCCAAACAGGTGATGAAAGATTGGAAATTGGAATAGAGTTGGGGTTTAAAAGGTGGTAAAGTTTTGAAAGTTGGAAAGTTTTAAGGTTTTTTGGTAATTTTAACATGCCAAAAACGGTATAAAAGCAAAGATTATTATTTTTTTTATTTGATCTAAGTTTACTATAGCTTTTGGCTATACAATGATTATAGTTGTGTATTTTTTTTAAAATACAAATAATCTCATTTCTCATGTCTCCTATCTTATGTCCTATGCCTAACAATCAAAAAAACCACACCCATGAAATCCCTTTTTGATGAAGTTTCGATGAAGTGCAGCAAATTGGTGACAACTAATTACAGTACTTCCTTTTCGCTAGGTATTCGCGCATTAGACCGCCGTTTCCATCCTGCAATTTATGCGATTTATGGTTTTGTGCGCTGTGCTGATGAAATTGTAGATTCATTTCACGATTTTGATAAACAAAAGTTGTTGACTGAGTTTGAAGCGGATACTTATGAAGCCATTGAAAGAGGAATTAGCTTAAACCCTATTTTAAATAGTTTTCAAGCAACAGTCAATCAATACTCCATTGAAAAAGAGCTCATTGATACTTTTTTGCGAAGCATGGAAATGGACTTATATCAAACTAATTATGATCAAAAAGAGTTCGAGCAGTACATTTTAGGGTCGGCAGAAGTAGTCGGTTTAATGTGCCTGCGTGTATTTTGCGAAGGCGATAAAGACTCTTATAATCAACTGAAATTCAATGCCATGCGGCTAGGTTCAGCCTTCCAAAAAATTAACTTCCTACGCGATCTTAATGCCGATTTCAAACAACTTGGTCGCTCCTATTTTCCTAATCTTAATACAGAGAAATTTGATGAGCAAAGTAAAAAAATGATTGTTCAAGATATTGAAAAAGACTTTAAAGATGGTTTAGAAGGCATCAAAGGTTTACCGCAAGGCGCGAAATTTGGGGTGTATGTTGCCTATGTTTATTATTATGCTTTATTTAGAAAAATCCAAAACACCCAGTCCAATAAAATTCTCACAGAACGCATACGTATCTCCAACAAACGTAAATGTGCCTTAATGTTGACTTCCTATTTTAAGTATTCTATGGGGAGGGTGTGAGATTAGAAAACTTACAAAGAAATATTAAGTGCCAAGCACTAATTAATTGTGCACAATTTTGTTCTAAAGTATTGACTTTCATTGTTTTAATCAAACAAAGAGTCCCGTTTAATTATTGTGTAGTACTTATTTTATTTGC
>JAHDHV010000162.1 GCA_020631155.1 Bacteroidota bacterium
CTGTACACAGCCATAGCCTACACGAAAGAAGATTGCTAATTGGTGGCTGATACGGATTTGCCGTAGAGACGTAACATGTTACGTCTCCCCACAAAAACAGATACATTGCCCACACGAAAGAGGATAATCGTTAGGGTAAATTTGTATGTTTGCCCCCCTGCCCTTGTTTTTATTTTTTATGGTGGAGGTATAATCAATGAATTATGCCTTTTTTTTCATGAATAAACTTTGAATTTCAAAGTAAATAAGTGTGAAATGGGCTGTTTGTTGTCATTTTTTATAAAAAAAATAGTTTGAGAATGTGCAATTAAGTACTTAGACATAAGATTTGAGACATGAGACGTGAGATAATTAACTCACTATTAATGATTTATGACAAATCTAGTAGTTGTTTAATTTTGTCTAGTTACTTAAAAAGGGAGGCTTGATAATTGGTTTTTTAGATTTTGGGTGGGTGTAAATTCTTGGTTTTTAGGTGTTTATATTCTATGACGGCTAAAGCCTTCGCTACACAAGGCATTTCAAGAGAAGTATGTAATCCACGAATCCACTGATCACTTTATATTCTATGACGGCTAAAGCCTTCGTTACACAAATCACTTCAAGAGAAGTACGTAATTCAAAAATCAACGAATCACGAATCAACGAATCACGAATCAACGAATCAACGAATCAACGAATCAACGAATCACGAATCAACGAATCACGAATCCACAAATGAGCACGAAAAAAGCCCCTATTCTCCGAAAAGAATAAGGGCTTTTTTTGTCTTATATCTCTATTTTAGAAAAAAGCTAAAGAGCAAAAAGGCTAAACAGCTAAAAATCCAAAAAAATTAATTTTTCATTACCTTAGTTGTAATGACTTCTACGCCATTGTCAATGGAAATGAGGTAAAGACCTGTTGTGTAATCGCTCATATCTACCGCTAGGCTGTTTAAACCTGCTTGTATGGTTTGGTTTTGTGTGCCGACTTTTTCGCCTGTAATGTTGTAAATATTGATTTGCGCTTCTGTGTTAACATTGGCATTGAATACAACTGTCACGATGTTGATTACAGGAATAGGACCGACATTTATAAAACCAAAGGCATCTTCTCCCCTTGTTAAAGTAACGACCTCGCAAACTTGTGCCGATGCACCGTTAAAGTCGGTTTGAGTGATGCGGTAGTAGCTTGTTCCGCTAGTGGCTTCTTTATCTATATAAGAATAATTAATAGCTTCCATACTCGTGCCTGCGCCGTCAACGGTGGCGATGGTTTCAAAGTTTTCGCCATCTGTAGAGCGAGTAATGGTATAGAAATCATTGTCTACCTCTGTCGCAGAAGTCCATTTTAACATATTTCCTTCTGTTAATACTTCTCCTGTAAAGCTTGCACACTCAATTGGGCTAGGCTTACAAGTTACAACAGGGCCAACTACACTTGCTGTACAACCTGCATCATCACTTAGCATAATATCAAAGCTTTCACCAGTAGCAAAAGGGCCTAAGGTAATGTTGCCTAAAGTAATATCGTTAAATGAACCGCCTACTTGGTAATTGCTGCCGTCAAAGGCTGGTAAACCGCCGCTTGCCATTACATTCACGATATAAGTCCTATCTGGTAGACACTCAAATGTATAGTCTATCACAATCGGTTCTAAAAATACAATAGCCGGCCCTGATGCGATGGCAGTACACTTATCACCAAAGTTATCAATTTCGCCATTGCCATCTTCATCTAATCCAATAGCAAGGGAAACATAAAAGGCTAAATTAAAACCTGCAACATCTTCGGTAGAAAAGGTGCCTGTGGTATTGCTTGTTACCTGACTACCAAGTACATTATTACGGTCTAGGTGTAAAATATAAACATAAGTATAATCGCCAGTTGGTAAATCATTGGCACTGATGGTTATATCGCTGCCTGCACAAGCATAAACGGTTTCCAAACTTGGGAAACTTGGTGATGATGTTTCAGGACAGGAAGGTGGGTCTTTTTTACAACTCTTTTCACCATTAAATTCTACTTTACAGCTTACACCGTCTTCAATAGAAAAGAAGTAGCTTTCACCAGAACTGAATGGTCCCAAGGTTGCCAATTGCCCGATTTCATCTCGAATTGCGCCATCTAATATATACAAAGAACCATCATAAGCTGGAAGACCGCCACTAACTGTTACTACCACAATATATTCCTGTGTTTGCGGATCACATTCCGCATCATGTGTTACAGTGATTGGTTCTAAAAATACAACTGGTGTACCAGCATTGCTTCTAGTACAATCTAGTTGCTCTGTATTTTCATCAGGCATTCCATCTTCATCTGCGTCTGGCCCTGCAATAGCTGAGATGTAGTAAGCGGTATTGGTTGTTCCACCATCAATATCACTTAAAGAGAAGGTACCTGTGGTATTGGTCGCAAAGACATTTCCAAGTGCTCCATTGCTATCATGTAATACATATACCAATATGTGACCTTCGGCTAGTTCTTCGCCGCTAGTTTGAGCAGATACCGTTTCTTGCTCACAACCAGCGAATACCGTTTCCGAAGGCATAGTACCCGGATTAGCCTCTATACACATTACTGGGTCTGGTGGCTTGGGACAAGGCACGTTTAAATCGCCACGCTCTACTCTATAAGGGCCTCCGCTACAAAGGTTACCATCGTTTAATACATCTATGCTAAACCCTTCTACAGTTGGCGGAATAGGTCCGATGATGCCTGTAGCGTAGTTACTTTCTTCATCCCATTGCACGCTATTAGGCGCGAAGTTTAAGTTGTAGCTTCCTTTATCGGCGTATTCTGGAAAACCACCTGTGATAAAGATTCGGATGAAATAAGAGCCTTCTACTGTTGAATCACAAAAAGCTTCACCGACCAATTCAATAGGATTTAGGAATAGCACACCTACCGAATCTGTAGTGAGGTCAAAACAGGCGGCACCAGCTTGGTCAAGTAGGTCATTGAAACTGTCCCCTATTTCGGGAATGGTAGGAGCATTTTCGTTGGCGTAGTTTACAGGGTTAATACGGTACTCTCCAGAAGGTAATGCATCAAAAGAGCCATTTTCGCTGACAGCTACGACTGTTCTATCAGCAGCAGTTAGAATAAACACCTGCGAATAGTCGCTGTTGCTGTTAAAACCTATGCTGCCAACTTCAAATGGCTCACCATCACAAACAACATACCTTATGTCATTTAATTCGCCTGCATCAGCATCGCAAGCTTGTGCGAAAGTAGCCAAAGAGCAGGTCATCATTAAAGTAACTAAGGCAAAAAAGCGAATGATGTTGGTAAGTTTAATAAACATATTACTTAATATTTTACATAAATTAAATTCATACATACAATAGATTGTTTATAGTAAAGTAGCAATAAGCTATCAAGTGGTCATTTTTTTATAGTACATAAAAAAGAACTTTGAACAACTAACAAGCCAACTTTGCCCTGTTAGTTAACTGCTTACTAGTTATAACTACTGTACATAAACAATAAAGCTATACACATCCGATACCATACAGAAAACTATGCACTCATTTACTTAAATTGAATAATTGTTTGATTGGGTTGACTTTTGATTGGCTATACAATATTTAGGAGAATACTATTAATAAATAGAATAGTTATGTATCAAATAAAAACAAAGCTTAGGTAGTACACTCATCAACCCTTTTGATATAGACGAAAAAAACGTTCAAAAAGGCACTATTGTTCTAATCTTCTTTTAAAGATACCTTCCTAGCTTCTTTTTTGTTCCAAAAAATAAAGATTATTTACTGCATATTAGTATAATAATTTGAAGTAGCCCCCTTTGTTTATTTTGGCTTTATGATTTAATAGTCTATTTCCGCATTACTAATATTGCAAATCCCTTGCCTAAGTTTGAGGATTTTTTAATTAAGAACTATGAAATTAGATAAAAAATTTTGCTTTCACCTAATTCGTAAGTAAAAAAGCTTTATAAATCGCAAAAACTTGATGCTTTTCGATGTAAAATTCTAACATTTGCTTGCTGATTTTTTCTTTTTCACTTTATGTTAAATTTAATTGTGCCCTATTTTGTCCTAAAGCGTTGAAAATCAATTTTTTAATTAAAAAAAATGTTGCTTTATTTTAAACAAATATTCACATAAAATATTTTTAAATTTCTAAATTATTTGATAATCAACTGATTACTAAAATGCAAAACCGAAGTGCTAAGTTCTTTTCAGACCGTCACCAAAGTCAAGGAATTACTGGATAAAGTTAGCTTGCTTTTACTTTTTCGGCTATGTCATTCAAACTGTGTCCCTCATGAAGTTGTCACTTTTTCGTTTGCATGTTTGAGCATTAGCCGCACATATCCAAAAATAAAGTCTTCATTTCTAAGTAGTTCTACAATAATTGAAGTCCTTACCTTTGTTATTTTACTTGTTCTACTTCATGCTTTAGCTTTGCTAAGTTTATGTTTTTTGCCTTGTATAACTCAAAGTCATGGTGAGTTTAGGCTTCAATTGATTATTTCCGTATTATTTATTTCAAAATAAAAAAACCCCCCATCCTTACCTAAGTAGTAAGAATGGGGGGTTTTAGTTGTTTGCCTATGGCAAATAATTGAATATCTTATTGTTCTTTAACAATTTTGGTAGTAATTGTTCCTGTACTTGTTTGAATAGACAAGAAGTAAACACCTGCGGAGTAAGTGCTTATATCTAAGCTTGTAGCATTTAATCCGATTTGTGTTTGTATTGTTTTGGCAAATACCTGTCTACCTGTTACATCAGTTACAAGGATGTCTGCTGCACCTGCTATGTCTGCATTGAAAGATGTTTCAACAAAGTTGATGGCTGGCACTGGAATCACTGATACGAAACCGAATGTTGCTTCGCCTCTTACTAATGTTAATACATCACAAGCCTGTGCTGTAGTACCATTGAAGTCGGTTTGCTCTAAGCGGTAGTAGCTAATTCCTGCTGGTGCTTCTTTGTCTACATAGCTGTAAGCAATAGCCTCAAAGCTAGTACCTGCACCGTCAATTGTAGCAATAGCGTTGAAGTTTTCGCCATCTACGGAACGGTAAATAGTGTAGAAATCATTGTCTACCTCTGTAGCTGCAACCCACTTTAATAAGTTACCTTCGCTAAGAATTTCACCAGAGAAGCTTGCACATTCAATTGGCGTTTCTTTACAAGTTGTAATAGGTCCATCATAGGCACTAGTACAGCCTGCATCATCTGTTATTGTAATCTCATAACCTTCACCTGATTGGATTGGCCCTAGTGTAATCTCACCTGCCATTACATCATTGAATGAACCGCCTAACTGGTAGTTGCTGCCATCAAAGGCTGGTAAACCGCCTGTAACAGTTGCAAATACAATGTATTCTGCTGTTTCAGTACATTCCATTCTAGTATCAATAACGATTGGGTCTAACAATACAATAGATGCGCCTAATGCAATAACAGTACAATCATCGTTGATGTCATCAATCACACCATCGCCATTGCTGTCTTCACCTACAACAACTCCTACATAGTAAGTTTCATTGGTAGAAGCCCCATCTTCAACAGAGAAAGTACCAGTTGTATTGCTGGCAATTTGGCTGCCTAATGCGTTAAACTCATCAGTATATAAAATATATAAGTACGCAAAATCGCTGCTTGTTGGTAAGCTACCTGCTGTTATTGTTACACTACCATCACAACCATAAGTTACCCCTGATGGGAGTGTTGGTGCTGGTGTATCAGGACAAGGAGATTCTTTTTTACAGCTCTTAGTGCCATCGAAAGCTACCTCACAACTTACTCCATCATCAATAATAAAGAAGTAATCTTCACCTGAGCTGAATGGCCCTAAGGTTGCCAATACCCCAATTTCATCTTGGCTCATACCGTCTAAGGTATATAAAGAACCATCGTAAGCTGGAAGACCGCCATTAACTGTTACAATAACAAAGTATTCTTGTGTTTGCGGATCACATTCAGGATCGTGTGTTACAGAGATTGGGTCTAAGAATACAACTGGTGTACCTGCATTGCTTCTAGTACAGTCTAATTCGTCTGTATTTTCATCAGGCACTCCGTCACCGTCTACGTCTAGTCCTGCAAGAGCAGAAATATAGTAGGCGGTATTGGTTGTTCCACCGTCAATATCACTTAAGGAGAAATCTCCACTTGTATTGCTTGCAAAAACAGTTCCTATAGCATCTGTTGAGCTGTCATGTAGTACATATATTAGTACATGGCTACTGTCTAGTACTTCACCGCTAGTTTGAGCAGATACCGTTTCTTGTTCGCAACCTGCAAATATTGTTTCTGATGGCATAGTGCCTGGATCGGCTGGTACACATTTAGGTCCTGTTGGTGTTGGTGGGCATGGTATTTCAGGTCCCATTAATGTAAATGGTCCGCCTTCACATAAGTTACCGTCATTGTCAACGTCTAAGCTGAAAGAACTAGCTGTAAATGGAATTGGTCCTATCAAAGCGACACCTGCTTGTTCTACTGGGTCCCATTGTGCAACGTTTGGTGCAAAGTTGATGTTATAGCTACCTTCGTTTCGCAATTCAGGTAAACCACCTGTGATGTTTATTCTTAAGAAATAAAAATCTTCACCGTATTCTTCACTACATTCTACCTCAGAGGTAACTCTAATAGGCTCCAAAACAAGGATGTCAGATGGTGTTCCAATATCGAAACAAGCGTCTTCTTGGCTTTCCAAATCACTTAAATTGTCGCCAACGCCCGGTAAAGTTGGTGCATTGGTTTCTACGTAGTTGATTGGGTAAACATTGTATTCACCAGAAGGTAAGTCTGCCAATTTACCATTCACACTTACTGCTACAATATTACCTGCTGCATCTGCAACCACATATGTTTGTATGAAACCAGCGTCATTATTAAAGCCTGCTGCCAAGATGTTGTTTGTTGCTTCTGCACAAGTAATTCCATTAGGAATGATAACATTGCCTGCATCAGCAAAACAACCTGTTACAATAATATTTACTGTAAATTCAACTGTGCTATTGCCATCGGAAACGGCTAAAACAACGGTTACAGTTCCAGATAAGTTACCTGTTACAACTAGGTTGCCATCACCATCAATAATTGCATTACCTTGAGAAGTACTCACAACTTCTACAGTTGTTTCATCACCTTCTGGATCGGAAACATTTAATTCAACTACCACCTCTGTAGTGCCGTCTGGAACTCTGATTTCATCATCCATACCTACTGGTGGTAAGTTTTCTTCTTCACAATCTGCTACTGTAATATTTTGTGAAGTTGAAGCACCATCGCCACAAGCACCAGAACCGCTAACACTGTAAGTCACAGTATAAGTACCTACCTCTAAACCATTTCCATCGAAAGTATCACCAGATACGCCATCACCACTCCATGTACCTCCAGACGTGCCAATTACTAAGCCTGCAAGATTAATAGTTGTATTGCCTTCTTCACTATCATTACAAACTGCATCTAGTGGTGTAACTGTTGTTGCGTCTGTAGCTTCTGAGCGTGTCACTTCTATAGCGTTAGCTGATACATCAGAACAACCAGAAGCGGAAACGCTAGAAATATCTGAACCTGCTGATGCGCTCAAGTCACCAACATAAGATACACCATATACGTAACAAATACCTGCTGGTGCGCCTTCAAAGTCGGCTGAATTGCCATCGGCTACTGCTAAAATATTGCCATCTTCATCTGTGATAACATAAGCATAATTAGCATCTGCTGAACTGCTGGTTGCAAATGATAATACATCATCGTTACCATCACCACTACAAACTGCTGCTGAGTCTCCGCCACCGCTTAGACTTACAACACCGGCATCACAAGAAGAAGCGCAAGAGCCGATTGCTATATCAAAATCGGCAGAACAACCACCTGCTGTCATTACAGTTACGCTTACAGAGGTATTGCTATCGCCAATATTAGCCGTATAAGAGCCTGGCATAATGTTGTCACCGCTACAAGCAGCTACAAAAGTAGACACACAGCCTGCATTGGTTTCTTCTTCGCTTACAGTTGGAGCTTGTGGTGCTGGATAAACATTTGCTGTTCCAGCATCAATAGTAGCAACTTCTTCTCCATTACAAGAAACAACTGCTGTTAAACTGATTGTTTCTGCATCACAGCCACCTTCGGCAATAGTGTACGTAAATTCACTACCTGAACCTGCACTTGCTCCATTCACTTGCCATGAAACAGTTGGTTCTAATTCTTCTCCTTGAGCAGCAGCTATGCTAACACTTGCCGTAACACTACCACAAGCATCTCCGCTAATACCACTAGCTAGTTCTACAGCAGCACAAGTAACATCGCCGCAAACTTTTGAAGTCACACAGTATGGAGTAGCTAAAGCATAACATACTGATTGACCAAAGGAGCTTAATAGTCCGAGTGCATCTTCTACCCCTTGAATGGATAAACCTGATGTTGCTAAACCAGCAGCAATATCAAATAAGCCTTGTAATGGTAATGGAGTAGGTATTGGTAATACTTCAGGTGGAATACCTGCTAATCCTGCTATGATTGGATTCTCATTAAAGAAAGTTGCTATATCATCAATTTCACTTTGGCTATAAGCAAACCCTGTGAAACAGTATTCGCCTGCTGGATAATCTTCTAAGGCAATAGAGCCATCTTCACTTAAAGCAATGATAACAGGGAAACCGTCAGCATCTGTGCTATCTGTTCTTGTTACCACAAAGATATAATCTGTTGCGCCTGAAGGTTCAGTTGTAAATTCTGTAACCGCTAATGCGCTTGCATCAGACTCATTGGTACAATATTCTGTTAAAGGAGCTACTGGCTCTCCTGCATTTGCTTGACAACCTTCCAAACAATCTGGAACAGCCACCGTAAAACTGGCTTCGCTACAAGCAGCATTAGAAACGGTAAAGTCTACTGTTACATCTGTTGTTTCTAAAACTAAATCATCTACCGTAGTTGGTCCGTATGTGTCATTTGGACAAGCTGGCACAACTTCGTATACACAACCTACTTCATCTTTAGATACCTGATTAACGCTTGGAGCTTGTGGTGCTGGATATAAGATAACGGTATGTGTACCGCCAGCAATAGTCACCACATCTGACTGAGCGCAACCAATGGTTAAGGTGTAAGCTACTGTATCTGGATCGCAGCCTCCGCTATGTGTTAATACACCATCTGCTAAATAAGTAGAGTCTACACTCCAGCTAATTGTAGCATTTGCTGCTAAGTCTACAGAAGCTAAAATATCATCGTCACTTGGTAAGTTAGCTGTTGCGCCATCACAAAGAGATTCTTGGGCAGTGAAATCGCCTGCGCTAGTTGGGCAGCTTGGACAATCTTCTAATGTTACATCATAAGCAACACCCGCACAACCAGCATTAGAAACTGTTAAACTAGCTGTAACGCCTGTTGCTCCCGGTGCTTGATTGTCTACTGCTCCTTCTACTACATCATCTGCACAAGCTGTTACAATTTCATAAGTACATTCTGCGCCAGCAGATACAAGATTTACGGTTGGAGCTTGTGGTGTTGGATAGATAGTAACCACATGTTCGCCTGCTAATAATCTCGCTCCACTTGCAGAACAACCTACAAATAATTTATATTCTACTTCTTGTGGGCTACAGCCATCACCTGTATAAGCTACTGGTTGTGTTACGTCAGGTTCCCAAATTACGGTAGCATTAGGTCGTCCAACGTCATCTACAGAAGCAATAATATCTTCATCACTAGCAACAGTAGGTGTAGCACCATCACAAAGCGTTTCTGCGCCATCGAAATTGCCTGTTTCACTTGGGCAGTCACCTTCTAAGTTACATTCTGGAACAGCAACATCAAAAGAAGTGGCTGAACAAGCAGCATTGCTAACTTCGATAGTTACATCATCAGGCTGTCCTTGTGGTTGGTCATCAATTGAAGTTACACTTAATACATCAATATCAGGACAAGCTGGGTTAACAGCATATATACATTCGTCTGCATCAGAAGCCCCTACTTGTACAATCTCTGGTGATTGTGGAGCAGGATATAAACTAACGCTGTGCGTACCACCATCAATAGATACCGCAGCATCGCTAGAGCAAGTAATGGTTAATACATAGTCAACTGTTTCCACATTACAACCGCCAGAGTGCGATAAAGCAACTGTAGGATCAATAGACCATTCAATTATTGCACTTGCTCTTTCTGCCTCTGCAATAGAAGCCAAAATATCATCATCACTAGGTACATTTGGCAAGCTGCCATCACAAAGGTCTTCTGCTGCATTGAAATCGCCTACGGCTGTTGGGCATGGGCAATCTATTACATCAACAGAAAAATCTCTAGTCACATCTGCATCAAATGTTACATCATTTACATCCAAACATAATGTATAGCCAATTTGACCTAGTAAATCAAGGTTACCTACTACATCTGCTATCGTAATTCTACTAGCTGCTACACTTTCTACAAAAGATAATAAACCGCCGAGGTCTGTTGGTAAAGGTATAGCTGGAATATTATCAACCTCTAATATAGACGCTAAAAATGGCAGTGAAGAATTAAGAATTATTCCCAACTCATTTATTTCGGAACTATTGTAAGCAAAACCAGTAAATGTATAAGTACCTACTTCTAGTTCAATACCTAAATCTTCTAATGTTTCTCCTGGATTTAATAAACCTACAATTGTATCATTTGGATCAGAAACAACCAATACATAGTCGGCTGTACCTGACGGGTCTGTACTAAATGAAACATCAGCTAAGGCTGAAGCATCGGCACCATTAGAACAAAGTGAAGTTGCTGATGTCGTTGCTGTACCTGCATCAGCAGCACAACCTGGACAATCAAACTGTATGACATCACTAACTACATTACAAACACTGTTTTCATCATCTATCACAGTAACGGTTACAGTAGTACCTGATGAATAAGTACCATAAGCAATTTGTCCAATTCCAAGTGACTGTGCGCCAGCAACATCTACTGGTGTTGCTGCGGTACCTAAATCATCTTGAATAGTATAAGTAGCTGAACTTCCAAAAATACCATCATTAAATACTACAAACACTGAAAATGTGCCATCAGCAGCGCAGTTTGGAATGAAAGAAATGATAGGAGCAGTACACTCGGCACCTGGATCGCAATTTGGCTCATCATAAGTAGTGCCAGTAGCATCTTCACAAGTGGCATCATCTACAAAAGCAGCTGTTACTACAACACCTGTTTCTGCATCAGCAGTTAAACCATCTATCATAAATGTTTCACTACCACTACCATCTGGAGTAACTGTAGTAGCTGTACCACCTACGTCTATGCTAAGGTCACCCGGTTCATTTTCATAAGTTACCTCAACTGCTAAACTATAAGTACCATCTAAAGGATCGGTACAAGTTGCTGTTGCCCCTGTTACAGAAACTATACAAGTTGCCACATTACATTCTACACCACTTTCCTGACGAGTAACTGTAATAGAATTAGATAAGAAGAAACAATCTCCACTAATTGCATTTGCATTAGCACCTGCTGCTAAACCATCTACTGTTCCATCATAGCTTAAATACCAAATCAAACATACACCTGCACCTGCACCTTCTAAATCAAAAGTTGGACCTGCTGGTAAATCTAAAATAGTATTTTGATCATCTGTGATTATCCATTGTACATTTTCTCCAGCACCACCCGCGCTAATTGTTGCGGTAATTGGATCAGCAATACCATCGCCAGCACAGATAGTCGTATTATCAGTTGTCTCAATAGTTGCTGCTGTTGCACTACAAGTCGGTAGGTTACATTCTACACCACTTTCTTGGCGAGTAACAGCAATTGAATTAGATAAAGCAAGACAATCACCACTAATTGCAGTAACATCCGAGCCTGCTGTCATACCACTTACTGTTCCGTCATAAGTTAAATACCAAATCAAACATACACCTGCACCTGCACCTTCTAAATCAAAGGTTGGACCTGTTGCTAATTCTAAAATAGTATTTTGATCATCTGTGATTATCCATTGTACATTTTCACCAGCACCACCAGCAC
>JAHDHV010000163.1 GCA_020631155.1 Bacteroidota bacterium
GTTTTTGGTTTTTGGTTGTGGGTTTTTGGTTTTTGGTTGTGGGTTTTTGGTTGTGGGTTTTTGGTTTTTGGTTGTGGGTTTTTGGTTTTTGGTTTTTGGTTGTGGGTTTTTGGTTTTTGGTTGTGGGTTTTTGGTTTTTGGTTGTGGGTTTTTGGTTGTGAGACGCAATAAATTGCGTCTGTACTACTTTTGGGTTTTTACTTGAATTTTCGTCCTTTGATGTCTGTTTTTTTGAGGTAATTGATAAAGCTCATTATCATTTTACCTATTTGGTTGCTTAGTTCATATAATTCGTTAAATTTATGTTGGGAAATGTGTTTTCTGTCTAATGCTCTGTATAGTTGAGAGCGTGTTTCGGCTGCTGAGGCTTTTGCAATAAATAAAAATTGAATAAATTCTTTATTTCCACCTCGTTCAAACCCTTCAGCAATATTGTCCATAATAGAACCGCTAGACCTATTTATTTGCCTTCGCAAGCTTATATCTTTTACAAATGTTCCTTGATTAGTTATTCCAAATATTTCTTGACATAAGGAACGAGCTTTTTGCCAAACTTCTAAATCCTCAAACTTTTTTATTGTTGCCATAAACTTTAATAAAAAAACGATTTAATAACCCTAAACTCCAAACTCACAACTCCAAACTAAGTTAATTCAAATCCTTCTACAGATTCACCTGCCAAAGCCAATTTCGTCAATTGTTGGATTGCCCACTCTGCATCTTTTTGGTTGTTGCTTCGGGCAACTTCGAGGAGGGTTTTGGGGTCTACCACTAGGTTTTTACCCACTCGCTTTTTGACTAATTCTTTGGCTTTTCGGCTGCGGTTTCGGGTTCGGAGCAAGGATTTGTCGAACTTCTGAACAAATACCTCTTTCCCTAATTCCTCTTTTTGCTCTACTTGTTCGGCTAATTTTTTGGCAACAAATGCTTGAACGGTGGTGTCGGAATGTTCGGATAAGTAGGCTAAGGCTAAATCGGAGGTGATATTCGCTTGTCGTTTTTGCAAAAACTGGATGCCAAATTCCCGTACTGGCTGTTGTGGACTGTCGCACATCGCTAAAATACCTTCAAATTCTTCTTCGCTTCCTTTTGGTAAGACTTCAAAAAATCCACGACCAAGCGCAAATACATCTGGCAAACCTGCCTCCATTAGTTGCAGGGAAAAACGCATATTTAAACCTAAGCTTTTTGCTCGCTTCAATGCCCAGTTTCTCACTTTCACAATCGGATGTTTGCAGGCAGTCAATAATTCATAAGAATTGGCAGCAAATACCTTTTCATGTTTTTGTATCCAATTAAATAACAAATCACCAAAAGCCGGATGTTTTGCTTCCAACACATCAACCGTATCAATCTGATAGAATGTATTTAACATTTCTTCATTTTCCAATAATCGGTTTTGTAGGGTATTATTGGTTTCTTCTGGCAACTTTTCCAATACCTTCATCCAAAATTGCTGTCCATTCGCGCCGCCTGCATACTTAACTACTTCTTGCTGAATGGATTGCCAATTTTCTTCGTTAGAAGTTTTGATAATGGTCAACATATTTTCTGCTGGCATAGCAACAGCAATTTGGTCAAATAAACGAGCAAATTTGTTGATGTATTGTGGATAATCTTGTAAAATTTCTTTCAATGCACCTATCAGCCAAGTTTCTAATTGTGGGTCTTCTTTTTCGTAAACTTCACTGATAAACCTCTCAACTGACTCATTACTGTAATGATTAACCAAGCGATAAACGATTGAAGAAACAGCTTCTGAATTATATTGAAACTGATACATTAGTTGCCATATAATTTTTCTTACCCATTCATTTGATTGCGTAAAGCCAGTAACAATATCCCATCTATCAATGTGTCTTTTCTTAATCTTAGGTAATAATTCTAGTAAAATATCCTCTCTTTGTTCTGTCAGTTCTGCGATGTATGGCAACCATTCTGTAAATCTATTAGAAACTGCTGCATTTTTGACTTTCTCTAACATATGCGCGCTCAACTCAGGTGTTGCTTCCTGAATTACCTTGATGCAATTGCCTTTGTACCACATCATCCATTGTAAACGATCTTTGGCGTATTTCAACAATAATTTAGCAGCAACAGGAGACTGTATCATATAACGATAAGGTAAATAACTCCAATTTCGCCAATACATTCGCCCCCAAAAATGTTGTGTCAATGACTGTGTATTTCCTCGTTTGCTGATTAAATGCCAACCAAAGTTAAAGACAGTACGCTTATCATTGTAAATAAATTTATCAAAATAATTATATCTAAGCTTTTCACTTTTTTTGTGTTTTTTAGCAAAAATATCATACAATTTTTCAATCAATTCTGTTTGTTCTTCTTCAACAGCAGATAGCCATTTTACAATATCTGTTCGAGGAGCTTTTTCAGCGGCAAGTAAAGCTAAGTTTTGAAGTTTTTTGTTGCTGTTGTTAAGTAATACTTGTGCATTATCTACTAAGTATTGGTATGGGATATATTCTTTGAATTCTAACAATACTTCAATGCTGTCTTTTACTCGGCTAGAAAAGTTGTTTTGGGCAACTTGTTTGAAAATCAAACCGCCCAAAACTTGGATAAATGTTTGTTTCCATTCTTCTGAAAAGTTTCTAGATTTTTCTTTTTGAGAAAGAGATTGCATGACTTTTTTCCAAAGAGAATCTTCTGTTTTTGAAGCATTAGAAACAAATGCTTTGAGTAATTTTTGTCTTTGTTTTTTGGAAGAATAAAAGATGGTGTAAGCAATTAGTTCAGGGTCATTAATTAAATGATTTTCAAAGCGTTGAAAGATTTCATTTGCAGCGATACTTTGAAGCCAAGTAGAATTGGATTGAAAGAATGTTTTGTATTGAGCAAGTGATAAGGAAGGAATTGCTTTTTTATTTCGCAATAATACTTTAACAGCAAATTCATAAATAAAAGCAGACAATTTATCGGTTTGTAATAATTTTTCGACAAACCATAGGTGTTCATTCCAAATTGCTGGAAAACGCTCTTCGCTTCGATAAATATTGCGGCTGTTGGGGATAGCAGCAATTTTACCACGCCCATTACGCGTTTGCTCAAAACGATTTGAATTCCCTAAAATTATATCTATAACTACCCATTGATTGTGAAAATCTAAGTCCGTTTTGCCTTGTTGTTTTTCCAGTATTTTCATGCAAATTTGAGCATATAAATTAGGGCTTTTTTCACCTAATTGACGCAAATAACGTCTTGCTCTGCGTTTCATATAGCCCAAAGTTGCTGCTTGCGGATATTTGCTACCTAAAGCTGTAAATTTAGTAGCATCTAATCGGGTAATCAGTGTAGCTAGTGGTTCTCCGATGGGTTCTGCCTCCAATTTTTTATATACCCCTTTCAAAACTTGCCAATGACCTTCTGCAATAGGGGCAGTTTGCAAATATTGAGTAAATGTTTGAATCTCTTTGGGGGTAGTTGGTGGGAAATTGCTCAATAATTGGGTATTTATTTGCATAG
This sequence comes from Bacteroidota bacterium, assembly GCA_020631155.1. Taxonomy (GTDB): domain Bacteria; phylum Bacteroidota; class Bacteroidia; order Chitinophagales; family UBA2359; genus JAHDHV01. The sequence goes on from JAHDHV010000163.1 coordinate 3,484, forward strand.
GTGTTGTTGTTTTTAGCTATTTTTATAGTTAAAAATAATTACAAATTAACAGAAAGAAGTTTTAAAAAAATCAAAAAGCTTTGTTACTTACAATCTAAGGACGGGGAACAATTACTGTAGGCGGCGGACCCATAGGGGGTCGGTAATAATTGCCCTGATGTGAACTCATTGCCTCAGCGCAGCGGTGCGATTATTACCGACCCCCTATGGAGGAAGACGCTGAATGACATTGATGTTCGGTGAAGTATGTGTAGCTTGACTACAACCGTGACGAAACATCACAGACATCATGCTAACAAAGCTTTTTGATGGAAAGAACGATTAAAAATTAGCTCTTTAAGACATAAAATAGAATACTTGAGGTATTTTTTAATTCTCAAAAATCCACACTCATTAAGTGTTTTTTTATATACTTAATCTTATGCTTTTTTTATAAACAAAAATATTGCTACTAACAAAACAAAGACTAGGATTAATCGCTGACGACAGCATAATATAGTCCATATTTGTGTGCGGTGTGAACTAAAAATTTATTCAGCGCACAAAGCACTAAGGACAAATGTGGACCCTATATGTGGGCTGCGTGCAATTGATGTCTAGTGAAGAATGAGATAGTTCTTGAAAACGGCTATGGCGAATCATCATAGACAAATTGCTAACAAAATTTTTGTTTTGAAGAACGATTTTTGTTGCGATGTTTTCATCATTGCAACTAATTATATCAACTAAAAACTAAAAAAATTAGTTCCACAAGGCGAAAAAAAAATTTAGCTTTTGGAAAGTTTTTACTTTAGCTAAATTTAAGGGAATTTATATTTTTTTTTCAAGAAAAAAGGAAAAAGAATTTTGTTACTTACAATCTAAGGACTAGGACTGATTACTGTAGGCGGCTGGAGTATACTATAGTGGTTTTTCGTGTACATTTGTGGGCTTGTTTACTCAGCGCAAAAAGCACTAAAAACCACTATAGTATACATGAAGACGCTGAATGACATCAGTGTTTAGTGATGTATGTGTAGCTTAACTACAACTGTGACGAAACATCACAGACATAATGCTAACAAAATTCTTTTTCTTCATGAATTTTTAGAAACAGGGCAATGTTTGTTTATTTATGCCCTACATTTCTTTTTGTGTTTATCAAAGAACATCATTAACTACAATTGTCCGATTTAAATAGTTCCCGAATGACTCAAAAAGTTTGATTTTTTTTTCTCAAAATCCAAAATATACATTTTAAAATAAAAACATTATCATTTCCAATAAATATTACTTACAATCTAAGGACTGGGACTGATTACTGTAGGTGGACAGAGACGTTCAAAAGCTTTTCTTTTGAATTTAATGTGAACTAGTTTCACCCAGCGCAGGGAAACAGAAGAAAAGCTTTTGAACGTTGGCGGCCACTGAATGACATCAGTGTTTGGTGCTGTATATGCAGCTTAACTGCAACTGTGACGAAACATCACAGACATCATGCTAATATTTTTTGTGGAAATAAATTAAGTGTGAAGCACTAATTAACTTGACAATGGTAAATTAGGGATGCGTTTGATATTACTCCTAATACTTTAATAGTAAAATTGCTTTTTGGATATTTAGCCTTTTAGATACTTAGCTGTTAGAAATCAGAAATTCACAATAATTAATTGTATTTTAAATTCTATTTAATTCAGTGGCTATGAAATATTTATAAGGACCAGAGCCTTCAGAAAAGTTTACTATACTATTATCAAATTAATTATTTAATGAGTTCACTCATTAACATGTTTAATTATTATTATTTTTTCAAAAGAAAGAAAAAGAATTTTGCTACTAACAATCTAAGGACTAGGATTGATTACTGTAGGCGGCTGCTACAAATAGGTAATAAGTGTATTGTGCATTTGTGGGCTTGTTTACTTAGCGCAAAAAGCAAACACTTATTACCTATTTGTATAAAGACGCTGAATGACATCAGTGTTTAGTGAGGTATATGTAGCTTAACTACAACTGTGACGAAACATCACAGACATTATGCTAACAAAATTCTTTTTCTTTATATTTTCCATTAAAAATAAAACAACATTAAAACATCAAATTAATAGAAAAATTCTTTATAAAAAATATTACTAACTAGCTAAAGACTAGGACTGATTACTGTAGGCGGGCTACGGGGTCATATCGTTTTGTTGCGTTTAAATATCTGTGAGCTTGCTTGCACAGCGCAGTTAACCGCAGCAAAAAGATATGACCCAAAGTAGGCTGCTAAATGACATCAGTGTTTAGTGATGTATGTGTAGCTTAACTACAACTGTGACGAAACATCACAGATAGAATGCTAATATTTTTTAGTGAGACAAATGTTTTATTTGCTTTCTTATTAACTATTTTACTAGAACTAACAATACTAACCATAAACTAAAAATAATAGTTCCCCACTAGCCAAAAAAACAGGAAATTAATTCAAACTTTTAAACTATAAATAATAAAATCATAATATTATTTACAAAAAATTTTATAACATCTTATCTTTTTCAGACTTATCATTCTCATTGCCATTTATTTGCGAATGTTGTTTAGATTTTCTTTGGGGAAACATTAAAAAGCATTTCATTTTTTCTGACCAAGTTTTAGCAGCTTTAACTTCTTTAGCTATAGATAAAAACTCATGTGAAGCGATGTAAAATGGGTTATAGGAGTTTATGTTAGTTGTAATTCCATAAATAACAGGCTCTTGTGGGTCTTCTATGGTTAAAGAATTAAAGATTCTATCCCAGATAATTAAAATTCCACCATAATTGCAATCCAAATACCTTGGATTAGAAGCATGATGTACTCGATGGTGTGCAGGTGTATTAAAAATAAACTCTATGATTTTGGGCAATTTATCAATGACCTGTGTGTGAATCCAAAATTGATATATTAGGCTAATTGAAATCATTGTCAAAACCATTAGTGGATGAAAACCAAGTAATGGCAGCCAAAGATAAAAAATATATTTATAACCAACTTCTGTCCAGCTTTGTCTAAGTGCAGTGCTCAAATTGTATCTTTCGGAAGAATGATGAACTACATGTGAAGCCCATAAAATACGAACAACATGAGAAATGCGATGATGCCAATAAAAAGAGAAATCATCCAGAAAAAACAACAATACCCAAGCCTCCCATCTAAAAAACAATTGTTCTTTAAACAATCCAAATTGATAAAGCCAGAGCATCAACAAAAAATAAAAACTTTTTGTAAAAATATCAACAAATAAACTTCCAATTCCCATTGTAATACTAGCAATAGAATCTTTGATGAGATACAAATTGAGTCTTTCTTTATAATTTAGATAAAACTCTATTATAATTAAAATATTAAAAAATGGAATTGCATAAAGAACTGGATTGGGGTGTTCAAAAAACAAAATACGTAATTGTTCTAACATATTTGAGATACATTAAAGTAAATTAAATTAGGACTGTAATAAATAAGCAACTTTTCCTATCATGCCATCGGCAAGCGAATGAAATCACGTCAATTTGAAATCATCCGCATCGCGCCAGACAGGAAAATCTTTGCGAAATTGTTGTAGGGGCACTTTGTCTAGTGTGTATGTAAAGCTTGCGGCTTCATCACTTTTTGTCCAAAGCACTTCACCTTTATAGTCAATGAGGCTACTATCACCTGAATAATACTGCTGTTTGTTGTCTGTACCAATACGATTAACGCCAATTGTGTAAGCTAAATTTTCGATGGCGCGCGCCTGTAACAAAGTTTTCCATGCATGACTACGCACAGACGGCCAGTTAGCTACATATATTAACATATCGTAATTAAGAGAAGCTTGGTTGCGGCTCCATACGGGAAAGCGCAAATCATAACATACCTGTGGACAAATGCGCCACCCTTTGTAGCTAATAATTTGCTGCTCCTCTCCTGCTGTGTAAGCCTTATCTTCACCTGAAATGCGAAATAAATGACGTTTATTATAGTAGTGACAAATACCATCAGCTTGCATCCAAACAAAGCGATTGTAGTAATGTCCGTTCTCTTTAATGATGAGGCTTCCTGCAATAACACTTTGTAAATCAGCAGCTTGTGTACGCATCCATTGAATACTTTGCCCATCCATTGTTTCAGCAACAGGCTGTGGCTTCATGGTAAAAGCAGTTGTGAACATTTCAGGCAAGATAACAATGTCAGTTTTCAAATTTTGCAAAGCTTTTGTATATTGCGCCAAATTACGTGTTATATCTTGCCAAAAAATATCAGTTTGTATAATTGTTATTTTCATTTTATTTGAAATTTTAGAGATAAAATGTGCTATGTTCCTTTTTTAGAGATGTATACATTATGTCTGTACAAATGCTAAGATACGCTTTTTTTAGTTGTGAGTTTGGGGTTGTGGATATGGTAATAGCTGTAAAAAAAAACGATTCGTAATTTCTAATTTCTAAGCGTTTTTTGCTACAAAAAGAATTATTTTTTCAGATACGTATTATACGATAAACATCAATAGTTATACATTTTTTCTTAAAAAACTTTTAAAAAGCCATTTTTTTTAGTATTTTTGTATTAAAATTGGCAAAAATTATTAGAGACTGTTTAGAAATTGTCTCACTTGTCAATAAAAAAATAACCCACTCAAATCTTTGTAACAACCTAAAAAACAAATAGTTATATATGCCTAATAATCAAGAAGCAGTTTATACAGAAGATTCCATAAAATCCTTAGATTGGCGAGAACATATTCGCCTTCGCCCCGGTATGTACATTGGAAAACTGGGTGATGGCTCGGCACAAGACGATGGAATTTATGTGTTGGTAAAAGAGGTCATTGACAACTCCATTGATGAGCATGTGATGGGACATGGAAAGGTGATTGAGGTAAAAATTGACAATCAAAAAGTGGAGGTGCGCGACTATGGACGAGGCATTCCCTTAGGAAAGGTAATTGACTGTGTATCAAAGATTAATACAGGCGGAAAATATGACTCTAGGGCATTTAAAAAGTCGGTGGGTTTAAATGGTGTTGGTACAAAAGCGGTCAATGCATTGTCGAATCGCTTTATCGTAAAATCGGTGCGTGATGGCAAGATGAAGGTTGCTGAGTTTTCTAAAGGGGAGTTGCAAAAAGACCATCGTATTGGGCGCACTACAGATAAAAACGGTACATATATCTCCTTTGAGCCTGACGATACGATTTTCAAAAATTATCACTTTATTCCTGCACACCTCGACAATCAACTGTGGAATTACGCTTATTTGAACGCTGGTTTGACGATTGATTTTAATGGACAAAAATATCGCTCCAAAAATGGTTTGCTGGATTTATTGCGAAATAAAACGGATGAAGCGACACTTCGTTATCCAATTATTCACCTGAAAGGGCATGATATAGAAATTTCTTTAAGTCATGGAGAACAGTACGGCGAGCAGTATTATTCCTTTGTCAATGGACAGTATACACCTTTGGGTGGCACCCATTTAAGTGCTTTTAAAGAAGTGATTGCCAGAACGATACGTGATTTTTACAGCAAGAATTTCGATATGTCAGATATACGCGCTTCCATTATTGCGGCCATCAGTTTACGTGTGGAAGAGCCGGTTTTTGAATCACAAACCAAAACAAAATTGGGTTCGCAAAATATGGGGCCAGACCTGCCTACGATTCGCACATTTATCAATGATTTTATGCGAAAAGAATTGGATGATTATTTACATAAAAATCCAAAAACGGCGGAGGCTTTACTAAAGCGAATTTTGCAATCGGAGCGAGAGCGAAAAGATATGGCAGGCATTAAAAAACTAGCCAATCAACGAGCGAAAAAGGCAAATTTGCACAATAAAAAACTGCGCGACTGCCGACTGCATTTGAATAAAAGTAAATCAGAAAAACGATTTGATACCACCCTTTTTATTACAGAGGGCGACTCGGCGAGTGGTTCCATAACAAAAGCCAGAGATGTGCAAACGCAAGCGGTGTTTAGCCTTCGAGGAAAGCCCTTAAATTGTTATTCAATGAGTAAAAAAGTGGTGTATCAAAATGAAGAATTTAATTTGCTACAACACGCCCTGAACATCGAAACAAGCTTGGACGACTTGCGCTACAATCGCATTGTTATTGCTACGGATGCGGATGTAGACGGTATGCATATTCGCCTTTTGCTATTGACCTTCTTTTTGCAATTTTTCCCAGACTTGGTACGTAACGGACATTTGTATATTTTAGAAACGCCATTGTTTAGAGTGCGCGATAAAAAAACGACCATTTACTGTTATACAGAAAAAGAAAAACAGGCTGCCATTAAAAAACTGAAAGGCAAACCCGAAATTACCCGATTTAAGGGTTTAGGAGAGATTTCTCCTGATGAGTTCGGCAAATTTATCGGTGATGACATTCAGCTAGACCCTGTAATTCTTCAAAATGATGCGACTATTCCTAAGTTGTTGAAATATTATATGGGCAAAAATACGCCACAACGCCAGACGTTTATCATTGATAATCTGAAAGTTGAGGAAGATGTTGTGGATGTGTGATCCTTTTTGTTGTAGGTGTGTATTACAATGGAGATGTATTGCAATACGTCCCTACAATTTATTTAACAATTCCTGTGCTTCTTTTCGGAAAGTACCACCTTCCGAAACAATAGCTTGTAATTGCTGTTTGGCTTTAGTGATGTTGTTAGGCTTTCCTTTATACAATTCAATTACTGCTGAATACCAACCTATTCGATCTTCATAATCTTGATGGGGATATGTTTGCAAAATTTGTAAATGTTCAGTAGCAGCGTCCATATTTTCCAATTCTAAATGGCACAACATACGTAATAAAACCAAATTATAATACTGTTTATCTTCCTTGTTTATTGATACCGATTCTGATAGTTTTATTGCTTCTGTGAACTCGGCCTGCTGATAAGCCTTTTTAGTCTTTCTTACTGCTTCTTTTACTAAAATAACCTCCTTATCTACCCCACTCAAGGTTTCACTTATGCTAGATAACGAGCGTTCAGCAGTTTGTTCAATAGCAGTTAGCGCAAGTTGTTGGTAAGTGGGTGGAGTAAAATATTGATATGCAAAATAAGCTACTCCCAAAAATAAGGCAATTGCCAAAACTGCTGCAATTTGACGGTTGAACCTTTGCCATAAGGGACGCACTTTGTTTGCCTGCTCCCTCTCCTCTTGCTTCATGGCTTCTATTAATTGCTTAAACTCCTCTTTTTTACTTTCAAAAGCAAATAACTCTTTCAAAGCATTTACCGTTTCCTTTCGTTTTTGAAAAGCTTCTTGTAGTTCAGCATCCTCTTTCATTGCTTGTTCAAAGGCAGCGGCTTGTGTCGTTGTTAAATGTCCGTTGAGGTATTCCTCTATATTGTCTAAAAATTCGTCTTTATTCATGGCTTTTTATTTTGAGACTTGAGATGTGAGATGTGAGACTTGAGATGTGAGATTCATTGATTCGTAATTCGTAATTCGTAATTCGTAATTAACTTAACTTATCCAATTCTATAGTAAATTTTTTCTCTAGTTGCTTGACGCATTGTCTTTTGGAACTTTTGATGGAATCATAAGAACCATAACCCAGCTCATCGGCCAAGTTTTTTAACTTTTCATCATCAATTAAAAATCGCTGTAACAACAGTTTACATTTTTTCCCTAAATTGTCAAAAGCATTTTTCACTGCTTGTCTTCGGATAGCATCTTTGCTGTAAAGGTCTATTTCAGAAGCCATTTCCTCTGTTAATTTTCCCAAAGTATTATCGTCTAGCTCTTGCATATTGCTCCGTTTTTTTTGTTGATTTAGCCAATCATTTTTAGCTACTGTATAAAGGAACCCGCAAAGATTAGCTTCATGTTTTAATTTTCCCTTCTGTTTTAAAAACCACATTCGAGTAATCGCCTCTTGCACACAATCTTCGATTAAAGCTCGCTTCTCTGGTGCTTTTTGACTTAAACTATTGATGGTCTTTTGATAACAGTTATTATACAAGTAACGGGTAAACGTTTGTTCGTTCATCTAATAAAGTTTGGATTAGTGAAAAGGTGAATACTTTTTTACTGTTAAGTAATCCTACAATAATAAGTTAAACCAGTCACCTTTATTATTTTGAATTGTACTTCGTTGAAAAGCCTCGCCGTAGCTCCACTATGACTACGTTTTTCGCCTTATATAATTCAAAATAATTTTGGTTTTATGGTTCAACTTATCATTTCCATATTACTAATTTATTAATTCATTTAACAATTAATAATTTCATTAAGAGGGATTTGTATTTTTTGGCTTTGTTAATATTAGACTTACTTGGTGAGATTCATCTTGGGTTAAAATTGACTCTTTTCTTCCCACTTTATGTCTTTTTTCGGTTACGTAGCTCCACTATGCGATGCGCCCTTAAAAAGCCTTCAAGTGGTTGAAAATAGCCTAACTTTTCCTCCAATCTGCCCACACCAAGCAAATCTATTTAAAATAGATTCAAAAGGGTACACAAAAGTCATCATTCTTTTCTAGGAACCTTTTCTACATT
>JAHDHV010000164.1 GCA_020631155.1 Bacteroidota bacterium
AGCAGATTCATGAATCCGAAAAAAAAACGGATAACTTTTGTGTACCCTTTTGAATAAGAAATATGCCAACTAAAGCTGTCGTTACAGAAATCATTTAACAAGAAACCAATCAGTAAAAAAGTCCGAAAACGAATCACTGCTCTACTAATCACAAATCTACAGTATTTGAAACATACCCAAAGCTTTTAAGGTTTTTGTTTTTTTTAAAAAAAATAATACGTATGAAAAAAATTCTTGCCTTTGCAGGGAGTAACCATGCTATGTCTATCAATCATCAATTAGTTGAATATACCGCTTCACTAATTAACGATTTTGAAGTAATGGTTTTAGACATCAGAAACTGGAATATTCCAATGTATTCCATCAATATGGACCCCGACCAAACACCCGAAAAAATAGCAGAGTTAATATGGCTGATTAAAGACTATGACGGCTTTATCATTTCTTCGCCAGAGCATAATGGAGGCACGCCTGCTTTTTTCAAAAACATCATTGATTGGCTCAGTAGAAGAGAAAAAAATGTTTTTGGCAAAAAGCCGATTTTGCTAATGAGTACTTCGCCCGGCGCAAAAGGAGGAGCAACCAACTTAAATTATCTAACACATTCTTTACCCTATCAAGGGGCAACGATTGCAGCCACATTTAGCCTGCCTTCTTTCTTTGATAATTTCAAGGAGGGGGCAGTTATAGATGAGCACTTAGAAGAACTCAAGGAAAATATTGCTGAATTTAAAAAAGTGCTAAATGGATAGCAGCCGATTAGAAGCATTCAGCGACGGGGTACTTGCCATCATCATTACTATTATGGTTTTGGAAATGACAGCCCCAGAAGAAACAACTTTAGACACATTGATGCCAACTGTGCCAATATTTATTAGCTATTTGGTGAGCTTCATTTTTGTAGGGACCTACTGGAACAACCACCACCATCTGTTTCAAGTTACAGAGCAAGTTAATGGCAAAGTTCTTTGGGCAAATCTTCACCTTTTATTTTGGCTATCATTGATACCATTTGCCACTTCATGGATAGGTGAAAATCACGTTGAGGCAATTCCTGTTGCTTTTTATGGATTTATTTTATTGATGAGTTCGATTGCTTATAGCATCCTTCAAAATAAAATCATTCAAAATCATCCAAAAGATTTTGCACTCCGAAAAGTAAAAGGAAATAAGAAAAAAGGATTGCTGTCTTTGCTGTTATACATAGCAGGAATTGCGCTTAGTTTTTTGATGCCGTGGATAGGCATATTGTGTTATATCGCTGTGTTGGTAATGTGGTTTATACCAGACCAGCAAATTGAAAATCATTTAAAAAAATAACATGGAAAAAAATCAAGATTTAGGATTACTTATTCTCCGATTGACCCTTGGAGGGCTTATGCTTTTTCACGGAATTGCAAAATTGATACATGGGGTTGGAGGTATTGAGGGAATGCTTGCTGCTAAAGGACTCCCTGCATTTTTAGCCTATGGCGTTTATGTTGGAGAAATCATTGTTCCCATTTTACTTATCATTGGATTTAGGACAAGAATAGCTGCCATTATTTTTGCTTTCAATATGTTGGTGGCACTGTTACTCGCTCATTCAGGTGATATTTTTTCCCTTTCCCAACATGGTGGCTGGGCAGTTGAATTGATTGCCTTGTTTTTGTTCGGAGCAGTCGCTTTGTTTTTTACTGGAGGAGGGCAATATGCATTGTCTAAGAATGACCAATGGGATTAACTCAGCCAGTGTAAATCTTAATCTTAGGATCTGGATGAGTTGAATAAATAATTGATGATAAGTAAGTTATAAAACATAATCGCAATTAATTGGGGATTCTAATTAAATTTAAATGTGAAATAATAATATTTTTTTATCGAAAATGTTATATATGCTATTGACAATAGTGTATTATCAATATTTTTCAATTAAAAAAATATCTAATTTAATGTATTCAAGTTGAAAACAACGAGTTTAAAATTGATATTTAAAATTTATCCAAAGTATGATTGATTGTTTTTTCAAGTGTTTATGGGGGGGCTGTGACTGCTAAAGCATTCGTTGCAGAAATAATCCCAAAAAGAAAACATTTATCAGAAAAAACGCCTAATCACGAATCACTGTTCTCCGAATCACGAATCAACTAATTGTTAAGTATAACATTCTCCATATCACCCCAACACTTAATTATAGATTTTAAAATCACTTCAGTTAAAAATACACTATGAAAAAAGTAATTACTAATTTTAAAATATTCGGACTTATAATCTTGGTAACTATAATTGCTTGTAATGAAAATAAGCCTCCAAGCGAAGTAGTTGACCTTATTATCCATAATGCCAAAGTCACCACACAAAATGAAGCCAAGCCAGAGGCGGAAGCCATAGCTGTAAAAGGTGGTTTGATTCATACAGTTGGTACTTCGGTTGATATTTTAAAACTCAAAGGAGAAAAAACAAAAGTGGTAGATGCCAAAGGCAAACGACTTATCCCCGGTTTAGTGGATTCTCATTCTCATTTTTTGAGAAGTGGATTGAGCTATACCAGAGAATTGCGCTGGGATGGTGTACCAAGCATTAAGGAAGGATTAGAGATGGTCAAAAAAGCGGCTGCCAGTACACCAAAAGGAGAGTGGGTAAGAGTAATTGGAGGATGGACTCCTTGGCAATTCGAAGAACAGCGTTTGCCGACACCCGAAGAACTGACGGCTGCTGCTCCCAAGACACCTGTCTATGCTCAATATTTCTACTCCGCAGGTATTGTCAATAAAAAAGGGATGGAAATTTTGGGTATCACAAAAGATACACCTGACCCAGATAAAGGCCGTTTTGATCGGGATGCCAATGGTGTGCCTACTGGTTTATTATTAGCAGAACCTCATCCTGGTATTTTTTATGGAAAAATTGCAGCATTGCCAAAAACGACCAAAGAAGTGGAACGAAACTCTACTATACACCTATTTAGAGAATTGGCGAGATATGGATTAACAGGTGTCATTGATGCAGGTGGAGGAGGTTTTAATTATCCCGAAGAATACAATACCGCAGAACAGTTAGCAGCTAACGGAGATTTAGCGATCCGAACCTCTTTTTACCTATTTGCACAAAGACCCAAAAGAGAGTTGGAAGACTTCGATGCTTGGAGTAAAGCCAATAAAGCAGGTACCAATACTGATCCACATAAAGCGCATGGATTTGAATTAGATGGTGGAGGCGAATACATTTTATGGGAAGCTGCGGATTATGAAAATTTCCGTTGGGAACGTCCAGAATTGCCTGAAACAATGGGAGAAAACTTGAAGCCTATTGTAAAACTCTTAATCGAAAGGAAATGGCCGTTCAAAGTACATGCCACCTACAATGAGTCCATTATGAAAATTTTAGACATCATAGAAGAAGTCAATAAAACCACGCCGCTTAACGGTATGCGTTGGTCTATTGAACATGGGGAAACGGTAAAGCCAGAAACAGTAGATAGAATTGTTGCATTGGGTGGCGGTATCGCTATTCAGGACAGAATGGTATTTCTCGGTGATGACTTTGTAGAACGCTATGGCGAAGCTGCTGCCAAAATGAGTCCACCCATCCGATATATGTACGATAACAAAGTGCCGATAGGTATGGGAACAGATGGCACCAGAGGAGGAAGTTTTAATCCTTTTATTTCACTGCATTATATGATAACTGGAGAGACAGCAAGCGGTCGAAAATTATACGATAAAAATAATTTGCTCAATAGAAAAGAAGCATTGTGGGTGCATACCATAGGAAGCGCGTGGTTCTCTGGTGAAGAGGAAGTAAAAGGAAAAATCCAAAAAGGACAATATGCAGACTTGGCTTTATTGACTAAAGATTATATGAATATTCCTGTTGATGACATCAAAACCATTGAATCCTTATTGACGGTAGTGGATGGAAAAGTGGTATATGCAGCAGGAGAATACGCCGGTTTAGCACCACCTGCTCCTCCTATTTTACCTGAATGGTCACCAGTTAAATTATTTGGTTCTTATTGGAAAGCAAAAAATAACTAGATATGGAAAACACCAACAACTCCATCACAACAGTAGTTCGTCATTTTATCAAAAAAGATAAAAGGAAGGAATTTGAGAATTGGACAAAGGGCATTACCACCCAAGCCAAACAATTTGAAGGTTTTGAAGGCTTACAATTAATTTCTCCCCCTGCGGATATGAACGAATATCTCACCTTATTTAAATTTTCATCCCTTCCAGCCTTGCAAAAATGGATGGATTCTGACGAAAGAAAAAAGGAGCTTTCCAAACTAACTGCCCTATCGGAAAAAGAAATGATTCTAGGGCAAATTACAGGCATTGATTTTTGGTTTGAAGCCCCTGAAAAGAAAAGCGCGATAGTCCCTCCTAAATGGAAAATGTCTCTGCTAACTTGGCTCGCAGTTTTCCCCGGGGTGGTGTTATTATCTAAATTTTACCATGCCTTATTTCCTGACTTTCCATCCACACTTTTAACCCTATTCGTAACACTCACTTTAGTTCCATTACTCACTTGGGTTTTGATGCCAAATATTGTAAAGCTGTTTAAAGGATGGCTTTTTGGAAAAAAATAAGTACTACACACTTATTAAACGCTACTCTTTGTTTGATTAAAGTAATGAAAGTCAATACTTTAGAAAAAAATTTTGCATAATTAATTAGTGCTTGGCACTTAAACGCTCAATTAAATAAATTTACCAATCATGAAATACCTTTTTTTAAAACTAAGCATAACAGCAATAGGCTTTATTGCAATTATAAGTTGCACTCAAAAAATAAAAGACACTACCACAACAGTAAAAAAAGCAACCATTAATTTAACAGGTAAAACCTTAACTGGTGCCAGCGTATTGGCTTTTGGTCCTAATAATGTTTTATTTGTTGGTGACAGTAAAGCAGGGGTAATACATGCTATTCCTACCAAAGCAACGGCTAAAGATACGCTACCTTTCAATGCACATACCATTGATAGAAAAATCGCACGCAAATTAGGTGCTATTCCGAGCGATTTAATCATCAATGATATGCAAATTCACCCTAAAAGTCAGGAAGCGTATATTGCCTTAAAAAATGGACATGCCCCTGATGCTAAATCATTGATAGCGATTGTTAGCCCAAAAAATAATGCAATCCGATTTTTGGATGTTTCCAGTTCAGGTAAACAGCAAGTATCCATTAAAGAACCCCTAACGAAAGACTTCAACTTTTATAAAGATTTTCCAGCCAGTACCTTAAATATTACAGATATTGATTATCATAAAGGCTATATTTATGTGGCTGGATTGACCAATGGCGAATTTGCCTCTACTTTAAGAAAAATAAAATACCCTTTTGATGGCAAACAGACAAAAGTAGGAGGTATTGAAATGTATCATGCAGTTCATGCCCAAAAAGAAACAAGAGCACCTATTAGAACGATGGCTTTTGAAGAAATTGATGGAGAACCCACTTTGATAGCTGCTTATACTTGCACGCCTTTAGTGAGCATTCCAGCATCCGATATAAAGGAAGGGAATCACATCAAAGCCAAGACCATTGCGGAGCTGGGCTATGGAAACACGCCGATTGATATGATTACCTTTATGGCGCAAGAGCAAGATGGTTCTTTTGATAAAAAACTATTGATTACGAATAAACAAAGAAGTGCCAGTCTTATTTCCCTAAAAGATTTTGCCAAAGCCAATCAAGGGGAAGGTTTAGGCGGTTTTTCGATGGGACCAGAAGGGGTAGCTATTTTTCCCGTACCGATGGCTGGTGTGATGCAGGTAGCCGAGCAAAATCAAATGATGTTGGCAGTATTAAGGCGGAATATTGATTCAGGAGAAGTGGATTTAATTTCAAAATTAAAAGGTGCTTATTTTAGATTGAGCGACTTTGAAAGTGAATATGAATTTCCCGATCACACTTACAGAGAAGGAGAGCCGTGGAAGGGATTTCATAATATGATGAAACCAATGGAAGGTTTTCCTGAGTTGGTGAAAGAGTGATTGTAAAAAATAATTAAGTGCCAAGCACTAATTAATGGTGCCCTAGTTCTGTTCTAAGGTGTTAAGAATCAACGCTTTAATATTTTAGTTGAGGACATTAATTTTGCATAGGTACTTAATTAAGTGGATATGGCGAAGGGCTGTATCCACTTTTTCATTAAATCAATAGTTGTGAAATTGTATACTTATTTTTTTTTAGCCGTTCTATTTTTTTCTTGTTCCCAAAAAGATATAAATAAGACTGGTAAAAAATCCCATTCTCCAAAAGTTGTAACAGTCTATCCTACAACAGACACACTCCCCGAAAATTTATTGCGGTTTTATGTGCAGTTTTCAAAATCTATGAAAACCATAAATAATTTAGAAAATATCAAACTGCTCAATGAAAAAGGAGACGAAATAAAAGGAGCGATTTTTAACAATGTCTATGAATTATGGGATAGCGAGCAAAGACAATTAACGCTGATACTCGACCCTGCAAGAGTAAAATCAGGATTGATAGCCAATGAAACATTGGGGCGAGCCTTAGAACCCAACAAGCATTTTCAACTCAAAATAGAGAAAGCAGAAGATATTTATGGAAATCAGTTGAAAGAAGCTTTTGTAAAGGATTTTCTTGTAAAAAAAGCAGATACCATAATGCCCAATATTCATAATTGGACAGTCATTCCACCAAAATCTAATGGCAAATCACCGCTACAGATAATTTTCCCTCAAGTCTTAGACCGATTATCTTTATTCAATCAAATAAGATTGTATGATGATACCAAAAAACAAATTATTGAAGGCAAAATTGAAGTCATCAATCAAGAAAAAGAGTGGCGGTTTATTCCCAAGAAAAAATGGAAAAAAGGTGCTTACACTTTGCTAATCAACAGCCGATTAGAAGACCCTGCTGGAAATAATTTAAATGGATTGTTTGACCATCAAATTGGTAGCCTTAAAAGTGATCAGGAAGGAAAAGTGCTTGAATTGAAAATCACAATACATCAATAAAAAAACGCCACAAGAACCTTTGAACACAGCCCTTGTAGCGTTTTGAATTTTATTTTTTGTAATTTAAATAATTCTATGCAGGCGTTCTATTACCCACCCACACAAAACGTCTATTAATATACCCGGGATCAGTAAAAGAAGCATTGCCCGCAGGATTACCGCCTGTAACATGAAAATCAGAGAAAGCAGCATGTTGATTTACAAAAGCATAACCCACCAAATTAAGCGATACAGGCGTAAACACGCTGTTCATTTCCTCAATAATGGTTTTGGTTTTGCCCTCATTGGTACAGTAAACACTACACGTAATCGCACCATGTTTAGCAGCCATTTGTTTTGCCAAGTTCAGCGATTCCATCGTATCTTTTGTTTTGATAACAATGATAACAGGCCCAAATAATTCCTGCTCATAAACTTCCTTATTGGCAGCATCCACTTCAATAATACTTGTTGCTCGAATACGCGCCTGCTCAAATTTAGGATTCACCACTTTTGGAGCTTCCAATACCATTGTACCGCCTAAATCTTTAGCACCTTCGGCACGTTGTAGGGTTGTTGTATTTTGAATCGCACCCAAAGTACCTGCCCCCATTTTTGGATGTAAAGCCAAACTTGCCACCTCATTTTTCAATAAAGCAACTGCATCCTCATAGCTCACCGTTTCCCCATCTGCTGTTGGAATACCTGTCGCTGGAATGAAAAAGTTTTGTGGAGCCGTACACATTTGCCCTGAATACAAAGACACTGAAAATGCCAAATTTCGCATCACTGCACGTAAATCATTAGCCGAGTCAATAATGGCAGGATTAATGCCTGCTTTTTCGGTAAATACCGCCTTCGTGCGAGAAGCCAAGCTTTCAATATAATCGCCAAAAGCATTGCCACCTGTGTAATCAATCAGTTTTACTGCTGGATGTTCCGCCAAATCTTTAGCAATCAATTTATCAGAACCATCAACCGCCAATTGAACAGTATTTGGGTCTAAACCATTGGCTTGCAGCACTTTTTGAATTTCTGCAATAAAAATAGCAATCGGTAAAACCGCCTTAGGGTGTGGCTTTACGATGGCAGCATTGCCCGTCACCAAATCAGCATAAAGCCCCGGTACGGTATTCCAAGTTGGAAAGGTAGAACAACCAATCACCAAACCGATGCCTTTAGGAATTGGGGCAAATGTTTTGTCTAATTGCAAACTAATTCTACCCATCGGCTTCACCCAATTAACATTCTCAGGGAAGCGCGTTAATTCTTTATAGCCCATTGCAATGGCTTCCAAAGCGCGATCCGCAGCATGAGGACCTGACGCTTGAAACGACATCACATAAGACTGTCCCGTAGTGTGCTGAGTCGCATTCGCAATTTCGTGAAAACGCTTGCTTACACCTTCTAAAGATTCCATAAGAATACCCACGCGATCCGCAACCGATGTTTTGCTCCATTGCTTGAAGGCAGCCTCACCATTTTCGATCAAGGTATCTACAGAAGCACTTGGATAGGTTACCCCAATATCTTTATTCCAATAAGGGGATTGCTCCTCGCCAATGTCGCCATTTGTGCCTGACTGTAGCAACTCGCCAAAGCGATTGTTCAATGTGGCATCAAAAGCTTCTTTGCCCTGCACAGGTGCATCAGGGCCATAGGCTTTAGGGTGTTCGGGGAAATGTGCGTAGAAAGTGCGCTCATGCAAAGCGTTGACTGCTTTATCTAGAGTTTCTTTATGTTTTTCAAATAAGTTGGTGGACATACACTAATTTTTTTGGATATTTAGGCAAACACGGGTTTGGAAGGTTGTAAAGATAAAGACGTAAAATTTTACGTCTTTACAAGATTTTTATAAAAAAAATCATTCCTTTTTACAACCAATGATCTAATCATGGTAAAAGCCAATTTAGTCCAAACGCCAATTATTTACAATTTTGCAAATTTAAACAAAAATTTTACTACTTTTTATCCATTACTTAAAAACGAATGATTTTTTACCAAAAGAAATAAATGAATAATAACAACTCCATCCATAATACCTCACAGCACATTCACCTTTCTGTTGTGATCATTACTTATAATGAAGAAAAAAACATTGAACGCTGTTTGGAAGCGGCGCAAACTGTGGCAGATGATATTGTTGTGGTAGATTCTTTTTCGACAGATAAAACGGTTGATATTTGTCAGAAAAAAGGAGTGCGTTGTGTACTGCACCCTTTTGAGGGGTATACACAACAGAAAAATTATGCGATTACGCAAGCTCGTTATCCACATATACTCTCCTTAGATGCCGATGAAGTGCTTTCTGAAACGCTGCAACAGTCTATTTTAATGGTCAAAAATAATTGGCAATGTGATGGCTATTATGTGAGCCGCTTGAACAATTTTTGTGGGCAGTGGATCCGTCATTGTGGCTGGTATCCCGACCGAAAACTCCGACTTTGGGATAGCCGCAAAGGACGATGGGAAGGTGATAACATTCATGAGCATTTTGAATTACAAGCGAATTGTACATCTGATCATTTAGAAGGGGAATTGTTGCATTACTCCTTCACTTCTATTGAACAACATATTCGGCAAATTAATAAATTTACAGATATTAGCGCAGAAGTATTGTATCGTAAAGGAAAACGCCCTACTTTTTATCATTTCTACCTAAAACCATTTTTTAAATTTTGGTGGATGTATGTCTTTAAACTAGGTTTTTTAGATGGCTTTTACGGCTGGGTTATTTGTATCAACTCAGCACATGCCGATTTTTTAAAATATGTGAAATTGAGGAGGAAATATAGTGATTCTTGATTAGTAGATTCGTGATTTGTCAACAATTCGGTCTGTTTCATTTTTTTACTAACACTTTGTTTCTAAAATAGCTATTTAGCTTCTAAAAATTTAAAAGGGTGCACAAATTAAGCAAGAAGTTTTTTTGGGTGTTAACTTGCTTTGTTTAGGGGTAAATAGGTTTAAATATTACTGAATCTCTCGCCGAAAATATCGTCTGTAATCCCATGATTGCCTTCGGCGACTTACTTTTTGCAATCGCGAAAAAAGTAAGCAAAAACGCTTGTCAAAAATATCGTTCCCACGCTTCAGGCCTGCGCTTCTTTTTCGTAAAGCAGATTCATGAATCTGCTTTACGAAAAAATGATGACTTTTGTGTACCCTTTTGAATCTAAAAAATGCAATTTTATAAAAAAAATATTTTTAAGTTATTGGTTGTTAGGATTTTTTTTAAAAAAATATGCCAATTAAAGCCTTTGTTACAGAACTCATCCAAAAAGAAATTAAAAAGTCCGAAAACGAATTACTGATCCACTAATCACGAATCTACGACCTATTAACATAAGCTCAAACTGTTAGGTAAAAAACTTCACTATTTGAAACATACCAACAATTCAACAACTCATTATTCTAAAATTAACTGTCATCAATGTGTGAATCAATAATTCTTATTTAGACTTTATCTAAATAAGCAAACTTTTTAATAGAAAATGTGTTATCTTTGTAAATTACGAAGGTAAATAAAATAACATTTAAATAATAGAAATTTATGTCAACATTGGTATCACCAATTTATTTAGATAATGCCGCAACAACCCCTGTTGATCCTCGCGTATTAGAGGCGATGATTCCCTATTTTACCAACAAAATGGGCAATGCAGCAAGCCGAAATCACCCTTTTGGCTGGGCAGCGGAGGATGCTGTTGATTTGGCACGTACCCAAATTGCAAACCTAATTGGTGCAAGTAGCCCTAAAGAAATTATTTTCACTTCTGGCGCAACTGAGGCGGACAATTTAGGCTTGAAAGGTGTCGCAGATATGTATGCTCGACGAGGCAATCATATCATTACAACAGTTACCGAACACAAAGCTGTTATTGATACGTGCAAAATGCTTCAAAAGAAAGGCGTTGATGTTACCTTTTTAGAGGTAAATGAAAAAGGAATGATTACGCCTGAGCAGGTGCGCGCAGCTATGACTCCCAAAACGATTTTGGTATCTATCATGATGGTTAACAACGAGTTAGGGGTGCGACAACCGATAGAAGAAATTGCAAAGGTAACGCATGAAGGGGGCGCATTATTTATGACAGATGGCACGCAAGCAGTGGGTAAAATTCCTGTTGATGTAAATGCAATGGGCATTGACTTGATGGCGTTTACTGCTCATAAAATGTACGGTCCTAAAGGCGTTGGTGCTTTGTATGTGCGCCGCAAACGTCCGCGAGTGAAGGTAACGGCTCAAATGGATGGCGGCGGTCACGAGCGAGGGATGCGCTCAGGTACTTTGAATGTGCCGGGTATTGTGGGTTTTGGCAAAGCTGCGGAATTGTGTGCTTTGGATATGGAAAAAGACCATGCTCATGTAAGCAAATTGCGAGATAAATTAGAGGCTGCTTTCTTGGAAATGGAGGAGGTTTACCTCAATGGTGATCCCGATGCACGCACGCCTTATATTTCTAATTTGTCGTTCAAATATGTGGAAGGTGAGGGTTTGATGATGGGTTTTAACCAAGAAATTGCAGTATCATCAGGTTCGGCTTGTACTTCGGCTTCTTTGGAGCCTTCTTATGTGTTGAAAGCACTCGGTTTGGATGATGAGTTGGCACATTCTTCGATTCGCTTTAGTTTCAGCCGTTTCACGACTGAGGAACAGGTAGACTATGCAATTGAAAAAGTAAGAAAATCGGTAGAAAGAATGCGTGAGTTAAGTCCGCTTTGGGAAATGTATCAAGAAGGAATTGACACAAGCACCATTGAATGGGCAGCGCATTAGTTTAGGGAGACATGAGATTGGAGACGTGAGATATGAGATTTAAGACAATTGGCATTTAGTTTTTGACTAGATTTTCAGGCATATATAACTTGTTGTTTATATGGAATCATTTGGCTAAATAATTTGTTGTTTTTTAGGTATGTTTCAAATACCGAGTTTATCCACCTAACAGTTTGTGCTTATTTTA
>JAHDHV010000165.1 GCA_020631155.1 Bacteroidota bacterium
GCTTTAACCCTTGCCGCAGCTTCATTACTTTCCAAACAATCCACAATGATATTGCTGTTTTTGCCTTCTATCAAAATGGAGTTAGCCAAGCCAAAACCAACCGCTACATATATGCCCTCAACGACTTGGGAAACAGTCGGTTGGTTAAATTCCTGTGAATGTTGGGCGAGTGCCGCAACAGTTGCCAGTTTTTTTTCAAAAGAAGGGGCTTTTTGCTGCTTTGTTTGACAAGCTGTTAGTAAAAAACAACTGAAAATGAGTAGGAGGAGGTGAATCGTGCTTTTCATGCAGCGAATTTAGCAGTTAACGGTGAGAAATTTATTATTTTAGAAGCTCAACATGATTTATTTTTACCCGTAGGTGGTAGTTAAATTCATTATGTTCACATTATTTTTCATTAAAAAAGTGCAAAAAATGAAAACAAGTTTTTTGATTTCAAAAAATCGTTTTATCTTTGTCTCGGAGAAATGGCAGAGTGGTCGAATGCGGCGGTCTTGAAAACCGTTGTACCGCGAGGTACCGGGGGTTCGAATCCCTCTTTCTCCGCCAAGCATCTAAGTAATTGATTGTCAATTATTTAGGTGCTTTTTTTATGCCTTATAGGATGGAGCCTTGCAATGGGGAATAACTTTTAGTTTACGGTATGTTTCAAATGCCATGCTTTTCAAGCAAACAGTTTTTGCTTGTTTTGATAGGTCGTAGATTCGTGATTTGTTTTCGGGGGTTTGGTTTCTTTTTGAATGAGTTCTATAAAGACGGTTTTAGCTATTGTAAATCTTATAAGTATTCGTTAATTAGTAGTTTATATATGTAGTAAAAGATCGGGGAATAATTTCCAATTTCTGATCTCTAACAGCTAAAAGTCTAAATAGCTAAAAGGCAAGCTGACCACATTCATCTGGCTCAGACAAAATGTTAGGAAGAGAATGAAACATACCTAATTCACCAATTCTATCACATCATCCTTCCGTTCCTCTAACCATTTCATAAAGGGTTGGATAATTTTATCATAGAAGTCACCACTTTGCTCTTTCACACAAGGGTAAAACGTATTGCGATGTGTCAATAGCAATTGCCGAAGGGCTGTATCACGCTTTTTTTTGTGTAAAGTCATCTGATAGAGTTCCTCATCTTCATATTGCACCAAATCCTCATCTACAATAGGCAATAGGCAGGTGCAAACGGTTTTTTTTGTTTTATCCCCGTCAAATAGTTCAATCACAAATTTGGGAATAGGCGAAGCACTCATCATCAATTCATAAGCATCTTGACACATCAAGGCTTTAACCTGCTCCACATATTCTGCTCGTCTGGAAAATGGATTACAAGAAAGACTAAGGCTTAATAACAATAAAAGTAAAGAGGAAAGGATGAATTTATGCTGCATTATTGGTTCTTTTTAGTTAGAAAATATACAGATGTATAGACAACAACCAGCCAATAAATTCGGTTCCCAATTTTTAATAGACATGAGATTGGAGACGAGAGATGTGAGATTTTTATAAATTGGATTTAGGATTTGTAGAGAGACGTAAAATTTTACGTCTTTATTTTAACCTTCCAACTTCAAAGACACTCATCCAAAGCCGATAAAATAATTGAACAAGCCTCTTTAATTTGTTCTTCTGTAATGATCAAAGGTGGTGCAATACGCATACAATTATCTGCAAATAAAAACCAATCTGTAATCAAACCTTTGTCAATGCATTTATCAATCATTTTTTTAGTAAAATCAAAATTAGCAAATTCTACTGCCATAATTAACCCATGACTTCGCACTGCCTGAATTGTAGGATGTGTCAATAGTTGACGAAATAAAGCCTCTTTTTGCTTCACTTCCGCTATATAATTTGTTTCTAATAATACCTGTAAAGTTGCCAAACTGGCCGCACAACAGACAGGATGCCCCCCAAAAGTGGTGATATGCCCTAAGAATGGATTATTTTTAAATACAGATAAAATTTTTGCATCAGAAATAAACGCACCAATAGGCATGCCCCCACCCATTCCTTTGGCCAGCAACAATATGTCAGGTACTACATCAAACTGTTCAAAAGCAAACAAACTGCCCGTTCTTCCGAAGCCGACTTGAATTTCATCAAAAATAAGCAAAGCACCCACCTCATCGCAACGCGCTCGGAGGGCTTTTAAAAAATCATTTTGTGGGACCAAAACACCTGCCTCCGCCTGCACAGTTTCAGCAATCACACAAGCAGTTCGATTTGTAATTTGTTGTAAATCAGGGAAATGATTGTAAGTTAGTAGGCGAGTATCGGGCAGTAGTGGACGATAAGCACGTTTAAAATATTCATCGCCTAATATACTCAACGCACCATGACTGCTGCCATGATAACTGTGTTTGAAGCTAATCAATTCGGAGCGGCCAGTGTAGCGTTTGGCTAGTTTTAAAGCTCCTTCTGTTGCTTCTGTTCCCGAATTGCAAAAATAAACGCTGTTTAAGGAAGGCGGTAATTGTTGGGCTAGGAGGGTAGCGAGCGCAACTTGCGGTGTGTACACATATTCGCCGTATACCATTAGGTGCATATATTTTGCCACTTGCTCTTGTACAGCTTTTACCACATTCGGGTAGCAATGCCCCAAATTGCTGACGCTAATGCCCGAAATAAGATCTAGGTAGCGTTTACCTGCTTTATCATACAAATAAACACCCTTCGCATCTACAATTTCCAACATCAAAGGCATATCACTCGTTTGAGCAACATGTTGTAAAAATAAAGCTCGTTGTGTTAACATACAGCAAAGGTAGGGGTTTTTTGTCAGCTATTCCACGATTTGCTAATCCACCATCGCATAGGCTTTATAATCAAGTAGTTGCATATGAATAGAAACATACCAGTCTCTTTGTTGCTGCATATTTTGGCTGTATATTGTTTCAATATCGTATTTGTGTTGCACTTTTTTCCATTCATTTAAAAATACACTAACCACTCGGTTAAATTCAAGCACTTGGTCGCAATCAAAAACATATTTTTCGAGTGCGCCTCGCAGTCGCCGAGCATATAATTCGGTAATATCGAAATGTAACTGCTCATGTTCTAAGTGGTAATCTGTTTTCATATTGGGATTCACCCATGATTTTTTTTTCTTGAAAACTGCTTGTACGGTGCCTCTTAATTGGCCGTTTTCACAACTTCTTCGATAAATAATAGAAGAAAAAGTAAGCGCAGCTACTTTAGGCATAGTACTATCAGTAGGAGCTTGAAAATCATCCCAAGTTAGTTTGCGGTCTTTCGTCCATAAAATATCTTCTTCATTTTCATATTTTTGAGTAATTGGAGGCTCTAAAAATTCCTTTGTTTGTGGAATGGTATCAGTTACTACAATCTTGGATTCCTTTGTATTGGGTTCGGCATACGGACAAAGTTCTGCCTTTCCAATCTGTGTTAACAGCAAACAAAGCAATTTAAGATAGATTTGATACATAGGTATAAAAAGTTTTGGTTGGTTTAAAGGATTAAATTCATCAATTTACTATTTCCACATTAGTAAGTACGAATATTGTACCTAAGAAGATGTGAAATTTGAGATAAAAAACGTAAAATAAATGGCTTGTTGTCTATTTTGTGACATAATAGACAGCTAACTTATTATTTCCACATTACTAAGTAGTCAGTCAAGATAAAATTGACGATTACTTTTGGCGTTTTTTGCTCCCTAGCTGTGTTACAAAGCCTCGCCGTAGCTTTGGCTATGCCTACGTTTTGCGCCTTGCTAGGGAACAAAAATCACTCAACATCAACCCGTCATTTTAACGTTGACTAACTACTAAGTTGACAATGGTATATTAATCTTTTCTTTCAACTCAAAACGTTGATTATTTCACCAAATGCTCACCATCAAAAACGTGAATCTGTAGATTAATGATTCATGATTAGGTGTTTTTTTAATAGTAAGTACCTAGACAAAATTAATGTTACAATAGTAAAAGACTAAACTGCTCATTTCTAATACTTTAGCACAAAATTGTGCACAATTAAATAGTGCTTGGCACTTAAGTAGCCAAAATTAAACAACTATTGAGTTTGCCATAAAGCATTGATAATGATTGAGTTGTCTCACGTCTCTTGTCTTAAATCTTATGTATAAGTACTTAGTTCTCTTTTTTTTATAATTTATGTAACAAAGGCTTTAGTCGTCATATCCATTATAAAAAAAATGATAATCAAGTAATTAAGAAAAATTTAAAGTCAAATGAATTATCTTTACTTATTGATTTCTAACAGCTAAATATCTAAAAGTCTAAATAACCAAAAAGCAATTTTACGATTAAAGTATTAGAGCGGAATATCAAACATACTTCTAATATACCATTGTCAAGCTAAGTTGAGTATTTTTTAAAAAAGAATAATAAAAAAACCGCCTCTAGTCAAAAGAGACGGTTTTTGTTGCACTTATTCAGCGTGGGTGACTTAGAAAGAAAAGCCAATTTTAACCCATCATAAAATTTATTGAACAAGCTTACATAGAAAATATTTTTTTGAAAAAAAGAACGGATTAGTTACTTTTTTAAGGTATACTTTTTTTGTGTTTTGTGGAGGTAATTCATGAATTATCTCTACAAACGCACTATCCAGTTATAGGTATCAGGCAGTAAACCTCGCTTAATACCGTCTAATTGAACCTTAATTTCGTTAGAAATCGTGCGTGCTTCAATCGGTGGTAATTGGTAGTTTTTACCTTTATAACCAATATCAGAAATATGCGTAACCGTAGCTGCTGTACCTGTTCCAAAAGCATCTTGCAATAAGCCTTTTTCTTGTGCATCTATCAACTCTTCAATGCTTACTTTACGCTCCTCAACGCTAACGCCTTTGTCTTTCAACAATTGAATCACACTCTCACGCGTAACCCCCGGCAAAATAGCACCATCTAATTCAGGGGTAAGAGCCTTACCATCTACAATAAAGAATACGTTCATCGTGCCAATTTCTTGAGCATATTTAAACTCATAGCCATCCGTCCACAACACCTGATCATAGCCCGTTTTTTTAGCCAAAATAGCAGGATGCATAGTACCAGCATAGTTGCCCGCAGCTTTCACATCGCCTGTGCCGCCCGGTATAGCACGCACAAATTTATCGCCAACCAATACCTTGACAGGTTTAGAATAATAAGCACCAACAGGGCAGGTGAAATTAATGTAGCGGTAATTTTCAGAAGCACGCACACCAATGTAAGGGTCGGTAGCGAACATCAAAGGTCGGATATACAGAGCCGCATCTTTTACGGTAGGAACCCACTGACGATCCAATTTGACCAACTGGTAGAGAGAGTCCAAAAATAAATCCACAGGAAGTGCCGGCATCCCTAAACGAATAGCAGAAGCATTTAAGCGTTGAGCATTTTTTTGAGGGCGAAACAATAAGACATCACCAGTTTGCTCATCTAAATTTGCTTTCATCCCTTCAAAAATACTCTGCCCATAATGCAATGCTGAACAAGCAGGACTGATCTTAACTTCTTGATAAGGAAGAATTTGTGCCGATTGCCACTGCCCTTCGGTATATTTAATGCTAACCATATGATCGGAAAATACTCTGCCAAAGGGAATGTTGTTAAAATCTACTGATGAGATTTTGGATTGATCGGTTTTATTTATTGTAATAAGATTTCTTTCTTTTATCATTATAATAATTTATTTAAATGCTCTTACTAAATTAAAGTTAATTATGGGTACATAGATATGAATTTTTTTTTAAAAAAAAGGTTTAGCTTCCAAATTTAATATTTTGTCATTGATGATGCGTCATTGAGTTGTAATAATCAAAAAAATCTACTCATCAAGTAATTGCCTTTTGAAACGATTAATTTTAGACGATGAAAAAAAGTATTTTTACATAAAAATGACAATTTTCCATAAAAAATCCTTTGAATAACCTATTTATTAAATTTTTTACTTTTTGTAAAATGGCGAATTATTCGATAATTAAATAATGTTTTTTTGTTATTTTAAAAATGAAAAAAGTCTTTTTTTGGGTGAAAATAAACCATTCATTATCAAGTTTATCCAACTATCATCATTAAAAATAGAACACCCAAAATAATGAATCAAACGTACACAAATTGTTCTATGAATTAAGAAAGTAAGTACTCAATAAATATTCATTATTTTACTTTTGAAAGTATTTATATTTGTTTGATTATTAGCGATTTTGTTCAAATAATTCCTGTATTATTTTAAGTTAAAACAATTTTTTAAGTAATGTTTATAAGCCTATAAAAAACATCTCACTAAGAAAAAAGTTGATTTTAATTTTAAGAATTGTTTTAGTTGGTTAATTTTGTTGTTTCAAATAGCCATTTTTCTTCCTATGAACTTTTATTGGCTACAGTTTTTAATACCCTAACTATGCTAGATATTTTTACTGCCGCCAACTTATTTCAAGAGCCACTTTACGAAGTGAACGCTTTTGCAACAACAACAGAACTACAAGCATCAACAGTTAATCCAACAAAAGTAGTCATCCTTTTCAAGCATCAACAAAAGGAATTGCCTACAGAAGAACATGCTTTGTTGAGCAAAATCTTAACTGCTGTTCAAATTGATATACAGCAGGTTATTTTATTGAATATCCATCATACATCACTCACTACATTCTCCTACATTCAACGCGCTCTCCAGCCAAACCACCTTATTTGTTTTGGCATACATCACCATCATATAGGATTAAACATAGCCATTAATGCCTATCAATTGCGGTATTTCTTAAATTGTAAAATATTGTTAGCAAATTCTTTAGACCAAATTAGCAAAGACAACCGACAAAAACGTATGTTGTGGACAAGCCTTCAAAAAATGTTTGACATAGTATGATAGACGGTAGACTTGAGATGTGAGACATAAACTCATTATTAAAGTCTAAAGAACTAAACAGTCGAAAAACTCAATTATTATGCAATTAATTTTTGCCACCAATAATCCTAAAAAATTAGAAGAAGTACAACAATTGATTGGCCATAAGTTTGACATTATTAGTTTACAACAAATTGGTTTTCAAGAAGATATTCCTGAACCTTTTGACACATTAGAGGCTAATGCACTGCAAAAAGCACGAACTATTCACGAGCGTTATCAACTCAATTGCTTTGCTGAGGATACAGGTTTAGAGGTGTTTGCTTTGAACGGTGAGCCCGGTGTACGCTCGGCGCGCTACGCAGGCGAGGAGAAATCTTCGGAGGCTAATATGGCTTTAGTACTTAAAAAATTAGCAGATAAAAACAATCGCAAAGCAAGGTTTAGAACGGTTGCTGCTTTGATTTTTAATGGTCAAGAGTATTTATTTGAAGGCAAAGTAGACGGCCAAATTTTGCTAACTAAACGAGGGGAAAAAGGTTTTGGTTATGATCCCATTTTTGAGCCTATGGGTTTTCAACAAAGCTTTGCAGAAATGGATGCCGCTACCAAAAATAGCATCAGTCATCGAGGACGCGCTATTGAAAAGTTAGTGGCGTTTTTGTTGAAAAAAACGTAATTATTGTAGTAGCAATTGCTCAATCAGCACTATGAGAATCATGTCTTTTTTCCGTAAAAAAAAATAAATTTTTAAGCGATTATTACCCAAACTATTGCAAAATATAGAACTTAGCAGAATGACTTGTTATGGAAATAGTTTAAAGGGTATTTAGAATCGCTTTGCCAGTTATCGTTGTTTCTGCTATTAGTATTTACACTACTGAATGACTTGCTTTTTGTTATTTAAAATGCTTTGTTAATCAAGTAGATATGTAATATTTTTTATAAATGCTTATTCAACACCCTCTTATGTTTGAAAAACTACTCCTAGCTTACAACTATTTTCCGTATTTTTATATCTATAATAAGAGTGATGAGAAATTTTCGTATATCTGACAAAGAATTAATTAGAGGTTGTATAGACCGAAAACGCAAACATCAAGAATCGCTGTATTCAAAATACGCGCCCAAGATGTTTTCCATCTGTTTACGCTACGCAAGTGATTATCACAGCGCAGAAGACATTTTACAGGATGGTTTTATGAAAGTTTATAAAAATATTCATAAATTCCGCCATGAAGGGTCTTTTGAAGGATGGTTAAGACGCATTTTCGTTAATACAGCCATTGAACACTATCGCAAATCAGTTCCGATGTATCCCATTTTAGAGGTAAACAACTCTAACTATGATGTGATAGACGACAACACTATTGAAAATCTTGCTGCCGAAGACTTATTAAAAATGGTACAAAGTTTGTCCCCGGGTTACCGTACCGTTTTTTGCCTTTATGTTATTGAAGGCTACTCCCATAAAGAGGTTGCTAAAATGTTAAATATTAGTGAAGGCACTTCTAAATCCCAACTAGCAAGAGCAAGGTATTTATTACAGAAAAAAATTAAGCAACTTTACAAACACCCACGAGAGGCTTATGTCTAAAAATGGACATAATATAGATGACCAATTTAGAGAGGGATTACAAAACTATGAAGTAGAGCCACCTATACGTGTATGGCAAAATATGATAGATGACTTGCCACAACCTGCACCCTTTTATCAAACAGCGCAGTTTTTATATACCCTGTTGACAACTGTGGTATTGGTGAGTGGTGTAGTCCTTTATTATATGGTACCTAATAATGGTGAATCATTGAAAGAAGTGCAAACCGCGCCTTTCATTGAAAAACCTACTTCAATTGCGACTGAATCTACTTTGTCTAATGACTGTGATAATGCAACCAAATCGGTTGAGCCATTATCGCCAGATAGGAGAGATTTGTCTACACCTAAGCCTTCGCCTGTTGTTTTGCCTAGAAACTTTGCTTTTGAAGCAACAGATCGGGGTAAGCCTTCCAAAGAGCCTAAACAAAGGGCAATACAGCCTTCAACTACCAGAAAATCAAGCCATTCTAAACGTCCTAAAGTTCATTCAAGCCTTCCATCAGCTAATAAAACCAAAGCTGTTATAACACATACAGCACCACCTACTCCTCAAAAGAAGAAAGAGAAAGATATAGTAGTGGTAAAACCTGCTGTTTATCAAATTCAGCCTAACAAAGCAGTTGTGTCTAAGCCTGTGGCCAAAACTACGGTTGTGCCAACTGCCCCTAAACAAACGGTACAAGAGACTCCTATAGTGAAGGAGGAAAAAACAAAGAAGGTTATAGAGGATGTTGTTAAACAGGAAGCTAAGGAAGGTAACAATGTAAAAGCAAATCCTGTTAGATTAACAGAAAATGCCAACCCACCTGAGCAGAAGCCTGTTGAAACCTTGCCTATAGATACGGTTGGCGAGCCTGTGGAAATGAAGATTAGCCCACCAACGGCTCCAGTCGTGAAGCAGCAAAATAGCAAACCAACAGAGGTTGCTCCTTTATCTAAAGAAAAAGAAATTGATAGTGAGCCAAAGGAAAGTATAGTAGTGCAACCAGCTACAGTTCCAAAGGTTGTAAAGGAAACAACGCCTGCGATTGCTGCACCAACGAAAGAAACAACACCAAAACCTGCTACTCCTAAAGCTGCGCCTGTTATCATTGGCGATGAGGCAGAAACGCCTTTACGTTTGGCAATGGATACTCCTTTTCCAAGTTTTGAAGAAGAAAAAAAGCCTGAACCAACAGTAGCGGTTGAGGAAGAAATTAAACAAGAGGCAAAAACATCAGCAGTTGAAGCGGAGGAAACAGCAGCGACTTTTATACCACCTTTGCCAAGCATCAAACGCAGTAGTGTATTATCAGCAGTAGATGATGAGATGGGTTTGAAAAAACCTAGCCAACAGATTGATTTATTGAAACGAGGGGCTAAACTGGCTAAAACAACAGGTTTGAGTTTCGGTGTTTTTGGAACAATCAATAATACTTCTTTGTGGAGCAGTCGCGCATCAGAGGCGAATGTCAATGGTACTTTGAATCCAAATTTAGATTTTGGCACTTCTTATGGTTTGGCGTTGAGTTATGATTTTACACCCAACTATGGCATACAATTGGAGTGGATTATTGATTCTAAACAAGGGCAAAAATACTATAACTTCCGTCCGCAGCCTAATGCTCGGATGCGGCACAATTATACAGACATCAATTTGCGGTATACGCATTTTCCAGTCTTATTTAAGTATAAATTTAATCGCTATTCTGACTTGACCAAACAACCTTCTGTCATCAATTATTTGATAGGTTTCCAATATGGCTGGCTAAAATCAGCAGAAATTAATATGGATAACCCTGTGATACAAAATGATTTATTGCAGAAAAATAGTTTTGGTTTAGTTCTCGGTATGGATTACGATTTATATCTTACCAAAAATTATTTATTTTCTGTAGGAGCTAGAAGTAGCCTATCTACCAATTCCAACTCTTTAGTTTCCTTGCCATTTGGCCAAAAAACAAAAAACCTGCTCTTTGGTATTAAAGCAGGTTTGACTTATCGTTTTGGGAAATGATATGATTGTTGTGGAGACGATTC
Source organism: Bacteroidota bacterium (assembly GCA_020631155.1). Lineage (GTDB taxonomy): Bacteria > Bacteroidota > Bacteroidia > Chitinophagales > UBA2359 > JAHDHV01. Next base: position 10,434 of record JAHDHV010000165.1, read on the forward strand.
ATGAATCGTGTACAATATGTTATTATTTTTTTCTTCTTCTTTTCTTCTTTTTAAAATCACCTCTTTTTAGGGCTTTGAAAAATTCTACCCAAGCAAATGGATTAAAAATATTCATTGGGGGATATTGACCTGCATAATAGGCTTTTTGTGCGTATTGCTGGGTTTGGAATTTAAAATTTTCGCGCCCATCCATGGCTAATGTTTCCCCAATTTCTCGCATTTTTTCCCTATCCAAATTTCGCCTTGCTCGTTGTAAATCATCATCAGGAATTTCAATAGATAAAAACACTTCTTTTAATTCGATTGGTTTAGGCCAAGGGTAAACCGTAGCAGCAGGCAATAAGATCGTATCTTTTTCCATAAACTGAATGACCGAATATTGATTTTCGGCTAAATCTTTGGGAATCAGCAATTCAGTAGGCTGGTAGCCAACTGCGGTTATGCCAATGGTATCTCCTTTTTTCGCAACAAAAGAGAAAAAACCATTAACATCGCTACTTGTGCCTCTAGCTGTTCCCTTCGCTTTAACTGTTGCATAAAATACGGGCTGAATACTGTCGGCTTCCATCACTACCCCTGAAAACTGCACTAAATCGTTGTTTTTAACACTTGATTGTGCTTGCGCTATTAGTGTATGAAGTAGTAAAATAATCCACAAAAAAAGTACGGGTTTAACTATCCTTGACATGATGTAGATTTTTCTGAAAATTTAAGCGTAAGTACTTAGACATAAGATAGGAGACATAAGACGTGAGATAATAAATTCCCTATTAACCATTTATGGTAAACTCAAATGTCGTTTAATTTTGTCCACTTACTTAGTTGGTAAGATTATTTACGCCCCTTAATATAAACATTTTTATTTAAACGAATACTCTTGTTAAAACGTTGTGCTATATTTTTTTAGAAAAGGATAGTTTGTAAAAGTTAAATGAGGAGGAAAGATATAAGATATAAGATATAAGATATAAGATGTAAGATGTAAGATATAAGATGTAAGATGTAAGATGTAAGATATAAGACTTTTTGAGTTTTAATGGATTCGTGGATTCGCGATCAAAAAAATCTCAAATCTCCCATCTCCCATCTCAAATCTAAAAAATCTCATTCATTCCAAAATAAATAACCAAACAACTCCGCCAGTTTGCTCTTCAAATCTTTGCGGTGCACAATCAAATCCAAAAAGCCATGCTCTAGTACAAATTCGGAGCGTTGAAATCCTTCTGGTAATTCTTTTTTAATGGTTTCTTTAATGATTCGAGGTCCTGCAAAGCCAATCAATGCATTGGGTTCGGCAATATTTAGATCGCCGAGCATAGCAAAAGAAGCAGTTACACCGCCTGTTGTCGGATCGGTGAGTAGCGAAATATAGGGTATTTTGGCTTCTTGCAGCAAACTCAACTGGGCGGTTGTTTTAGCCATCTGCATCAGCGAAAAAGGCGACTCCATCATTCGCGCGCCCCCTGATTTGGAAATAATCAATA
>JAHDHV010000655.1 GCA_020631155.1 Bacteroidota bacterium
AAAAACAAAAAAACCATGCATATAACTATAATAGGCTTAGGATTAATCGGTGGCTCGTTGGCCCTTGATTTGAAAAAACGAGGCTTTGCCACCCGAATCACAGGCGTAGACAATAACGAACAACACGCTCAAATTGCGCTGAAAAAAGGCATTGTAGACCGCATTTTACCCTTATCAAAAGCATTGAAAAAAACAGATTTGGTCATTTTAGCAATTCCCGTTAATGCAAGTATTCAACTATTGCCAAAAATCATGGATAGCGTTGATTACCAGACTGTTGTAACGGATATGGGTTCAACGAAGGGGCAGGTGATTAAATGCATTGCACAGCATCCTAAACGGGCGCAATTTGTGGCTTCGCACCCGATGGCAGGGACAGAATATTCGGGGCCAAATGCTGCTATTTATGAGCTTTTTGACGGTAAAGTTGCCATTATTTGCGATAAACATAATAGCGCAGATTGGGCGGTGCAAACGGTTGAAAATATGTACCAAAAATTAAACATGCCTTTGCTCTATATGGATGCACAAGAACATGACATTCACGCTGCTTATGTATCGCATATTTCTCATATTAGCTCTTTTATATTGGCAATGACGGTATTGGAAAAAGAAAAAAGTGTCGCCAATATTTTTAACTTGGCTAGTGGTGGTTTTGCCTCTACAGTGCGTTTAGCAAAAAGTTCTCCGCAAATGTGGTCGCAAATTTTTGAGCAAAACAAAGACAATATCCTTGAAGTGATGGACACTTATATGGATTATCTAAACCTTTGGAAATCAATGATTAAAGAAGGACGCTTTGCCGAAATAGAACAAATGATGGGTGATGCTAATTCCATCCGCCGAATCTTGGATACGCCACCGATGGAACGTTTACGGGCTTCTTCGTGATTTGTGGATTAGATGACTTCTATAACGACAGCTTTAGTTGTAAAAACCATGTAAAAAACATTAAAAATCAACAATTTATACTTTCAAAATACATAAAAATTGGCTTGGCTTAGGGATGCGAGTGAAAATGAGCCGTAGCCAAAAGCTAGAGAGGCTTATACAAAAAGAGCGACCAGAGGAAGCTCCTTTTTGTATTTTAGCCGAACAGCTTTTTGGCAAGGTGAATTGCAACGGGCAGCCCGACCCCGATGTTGAGCATTAGGAGCGCAGCGACTTTTGCGAAACAGAGGGGGAAGCCCCAAAAAAAATTTAAAACCCAACATAAAAAATCTCACATCTAACGTCTCCTGTCTCATATCTTTACTCATAAAAAAATCTCATGAAAAAGACAATCTTATTAATGCTACTATTGAGTTGTTATTTTTTGCCGAAAAATGCCCTCGCGCAAGGCGAAAGTTTAACGGAATTATTGGAAACTTACATCAATAAAAACCGTTATGAAGAAGTGCATCACGCTTGCGACATTCAAACCATTTTGGCATTTAGCGATAAGAAAATTCTCAAAGAACTAGGGCGTTTTGATAAAGAAACCGACTTATACGCCTTACATACCATTCAAGAAATTGAAATGGCGATAGGTGATAGAACGGAAAAACCCGAAATCAGGCAGCAAATTACGGAGCGTTTAGTGAAGCAATGCAGCAGCAAGGAGCTGTTAATGAGGCAATTAGCAACAAAATATTTATTAAGTCGCGCTTTAAAAGCAGATTTTAATGCCGCCGCAAAGCAAAAAATCAGCGAGTTGATTCGCAATCCCAAAAAAATATCGAATCCCAAATGGATTTTATTGACGGGATTAGCGGATATGAACAGCGAGGAAAAACAGTTGAAAAAAATCATTGCTGTTAATGAAAGCAGCGACCGCAAACGACATGGACAAGGCTATTGGTATAGTCCTACTTGGTTGGCGAAGTTGACCCTTGCTCGGCTAGG
>JAHDHV010000166.1 GCA_020631155.1 Bacteroidota bacterium
AATTAGGGATTCGCGCAGGGGATAAAATCATCGAAATTGAGGACAGTTTGGTGGCGGGAATCGGCATCAAAAGTGAGGGAGTTGTGAAACTGTTAAAGGGCGATAAGGGAACAGTGGTAAATGTGCGAATTTACCGAAAAGGCGTTCCCGAATTGTTGAGCTTCGACATCAAGCGCGACCGTATTCCATTGGTGAGTGTGGATGTGAATTATATGATGGATGACGAAGTAGGGTATATGAAGATAACCCGTTTTAGCGCAACGACTTATGAGGAATTTCGCATGGCTTTGGAGAGCTTGCAAGAGCGAGGTATGAAAAAACTAATTTTAGACTTGCGAGAGAATCCAGGGGGGTATTTATCGGCGGCGGTAGACATTGCAGATGAATTTATAGAAGGCAATAATTTACTCGTATATACAAAAGGTAAAAACTATAAAAGGCGCAGTTACAATGCTCGGCGGCGTGGCATTTTTGAAGATGGCGATTTGGTGGTTTTGATCAATGAAGGCTCGGCATCGGCGAGTGAAATTGTGTCGGGGGCAGTGCAGGATTGGGATAGAGGCTTGATTATGGGCAATCGCTCTTTTGGGAAAGGTTTGGTTCAAGAGCAATATAACTTGTCAAACGAAAGTGCTTTGCGATTAACAGTAGCAAGATATTATACACCTTCGGGCAGATGCATCCAAAAACCGTATAAAAGTGGAGAAAAAGATTATGAAGAGGAGTTAGGTAAACGTGCTTTGGATAGTAAACGAGACACTACAAGTATTCCAGATTCTTTAAAGCATAAAACATTGATAGAAGGGCGTTTAGTGTATGGTGGCGGAGGTGTTAGCCCTGATGTTATTGTGCCTTATGATACAACGGGAATGGAAAGTTTTATGATTCGCACAAGGAGTTTGGTGCCTCAATTTGTATATGATTATTTTAGCAATAACCGCACTTATTTTACCAATACTTTCAAAACTTTCGACAGTTTTCAAGAAGATTTTGCGGTTAATGCTGACCTCTTTAAACAGTTTAAATCACATTTGAAAAAGGAAATTGGCATTGTAGATGAAAAGCTCTTAAAGCGAGATCGGGAGGAATTAGACACCTACCTAAAAGCCTATATTGCCCGTCAATTGTGGAACAACGAAGGTTTTTACCCCATCATTCAGCAATCCGACAAGACTCTACAAGCAGCCTATCAAAAAATCAGTAGTGGATTAGCGGCCAATTAGGGACAATTCATGAATTGTCTCTACGTTTACACAAAAAAAATAAAGCTCAGTAGTATTTTAACTACTGAGCTATAAACTCACAAACTATACTCCAATTTTTCACTAAATATTCTTTAAATAACTATCACAAAAATACAGGCAATCCATTATTAAAAATGTCATGAAGCTTACTTTTTGTGATATTAAGGGCAAAAATGCCTATTTTTTTCGCTCCCAAATCGTAAATACATAATCATAAGCATGTTTTGCGTCCTTTGCATGTGCTTCCTCCTGTATTTTTGTCCATTGAGCTTTATCAAAATTAGGAAAAAAAGCATCTCCCATTAGCGTAGTTTTAATTTCTGTCAAATAAATGCGATGACAAAGCGGCAAACCAAGCCGATAGATTTGCTCCCCACCGATGATAAAAGCCTCCGTTTCCCCGTTTTGTTCGGCAATAGCTAAACCTTGCTGTATAGAGTGAACCACCTGACAACCCTTTAATTGCAAGCCCTTTTGTCGAGTAATGACAATATTCGTGCGTTTGGGCAAAGGCTGCCCATTTCCAAAAGCCGCATACGTTTTTCGCCCCATAATCACATGATGTCGGAGTGTAATGCGCCGAAAATAACGCAAATCATTAGGTAAATGCCACGGCATTTTGCCATCTTTGCCAATCACTAAATTTTCCGTTGCCGCCGCAATCATAGATACAATCATATACGTGGATTTATTGAACTGGTAGAGACACAACATCTTGTGTCTCCAAGAAATTATAAAAATCAAAAAAATGATCATCCGAGTTGTTAAATTAAGCCTACAGCCAGAAAAGGTAGCAGATTTTTTGCAATTATTTGAGCAAAAGAAACATAAAATTGAAGCTTGGGACGGTTGCACGCACCTAGAACTATGGCAAGACGAAAAAGACCCCAACATTTTGTTCACCTACAGCCATTGGGCGAGCGAGGCGCAACTCAACGCCTACCGATACCACCCATTTTTTAGGGAAACATGGGCAGTCGCCAAAAGTTTTTTCAGCGAAGCACCACAGGCATGGTCAGTTAAAAAATTGTATGGGGCGGCGTAGGGGTAATTCGATAGGTTTTAAATAGGGCCTTTTCCGTAATGACGGCTTTAGTCGTTAGATTCCTTACAAATATTTATAGATCGTGATTAGTGGATTCGTGATTAGTAGATTTGTGAGATTCAAATCCAAAAGTCTAAAAGTCCAAAAAGCTAAAAAGCTAAAAAGCCAAATATCCAAAAATCTAAATATCCAAAAATCCATGGAAAAAATACTACAACTAGCTGATTATCAAATTGTTTTGGGAAATGCTTTGGATAACCTAAAAGCATTTTTAGCCCAACAATCGTACTCACAAATATTTATTTTAGTAGATGAAAACACCAAACAACACTGTCTACCAAAATTAAGCAATGAAAATGACTCCATAATTAATGATGCAAATATCATTGAAATAGAAAGTGGAGAATGGAACAAAAATTTGACAACTTGCCAGCAGATATGGAAGCACTTATTGGCTAAAAATGCCGATAGAAACGCCTTATTAATCAATTTGGGGGGCGGTGTGATTGGCGATATGGGCGGATTTGTTGCGGCTACCTATAAGCGGGGCATTGATTTTGTGCAAATTCCGACTACCTTACTCGCACAGGTAGACGCTTCGATAGGGGGGAAGTTGGGCGTTGATTTTGAGCATGTGAAAAACATCATTGGCTGTTTTAACAATCCCAAAACGGTGCTGATTGACCCTGCTTTTTTGCAAAGCCTTTCGCAACGCCAAATTCGCAATGGATTTGCCGAAGTCATTAAACACGCGCTGATTGCGGATGCCGATTATTGGACGCAAATTCAGCAGATTAGCGAGTTGGAAAACGTTGATTGGACGGCGATTATTTACCGATCTTTGCAAATCAAACGGGCGATTGTAACGGAAGACCCTTATGAAAAAGGCGTGCGGAAAATCCTAAATTTTGGGCATACACTTGGACATGCCATCGAAAGTTATTCGCTAGAAAACGATGCCGATCCCTTGCTACATGGCGAAGCAATTGCCATCGGAATGATAACGGAATTGTATTTATCCGTAGAAAATAAAATCTTTTCCCAAAAAACACTTGAACAACTCTTGCCTTATTTTTCAGCCATTTATCCCAAATATGATCTAACAAACATCCCTTTTGAAACAATTTTAGCCTATTTAAAAAATGATAAAAAAAATAAAGGACAACAAATCAATTTCACCCTCTTACAAGACATCGGACAAGCGGTATACAATCAACAGGTAACAGAGGAGGGGATGATGGGGGCATTGGAATTTTATCAAAAGGGGTAGGTAAAAGGGGGCGACTTTGATGGAGGTGTATGTGTTATGTTTTTTTTTCTAACATACTTTGACCGCTCTGCGGTCATTACTGGTAAAGTGTGTTTTGTTATTGCTAAGTGCTTGGACACAATTCATCAGCTAAAGAAAAAAGGCTGCAAAAATTGTGTTTTAAAAATGGATTTGATAAAGAAACTTATCAAGAAATGAAAAAAGAATTAGAAAAGATGAGATGAAAAATGTTAGTATAGGTTATGCCTACACAATCCCCCCCCCAAAAAAAACAATTTTAGAGAATAAATTTGCCAATCTCAATGCTTTTTTGTATACTAACTAATGGTTGTTAGTTAATGAAGTTTTTTTATGTAATACAACATCAAATGATTTGCAGTTCTTACCTTCAATTCACATAAATAATGCGTAGAAGTGCTTAACTTTGCAGAAAATTTTTAAAAAAACGTTAACCAATACTTATTTAAGATGTAGATAGAATAAAGTAATATTCAAAATCAATATGAAAATTTGATAGTGAATAAATTACATCTCAAATCTCATGTCTCAAATCTCATGTCTTAAATTTTATATCATATGAAAATAATTGAGTGTCCTAGAGATGCTATGCAGGGGATCAGTCGTTTTATCCCAACCGAACAAAAAATCGCTTACATCAATCAACTGCTGAAAGTGGGCTTTGACACCATTGATTTTGGCAGTTTTGTATCGCCGAAGGTCATTCCGCAGATGAAAGACACTTGGAAGGTGGTCAATCGCTTGGATTTGGAGGAAACTGATACCAAGTTGCTGGCTATTGTTGCCAATGTGAAGGGTGCCGCCTATGCCTTTGAATATCCGCAGATTGATTATTTGGGTTTTCCCTTCTCGGTGTCCGAAACCTTTCAATTGCGAAATGCCAATGCGACCCTCGCGCAGTCTTTCGATACCGTTCAGGAAATTTACAACCTTTGCTTGCAAAACAATAAAGAATTAGTCGTATATATTTCGATGGGTTTTGGCAATCCTTATGGCGAGCTATGGGATGCTGCATTGGTGGAGCATTGGGTAGACCGATTTGTGGGCATGGGCATTGAAATTATTTCCCTTTCTGATACGGTAGGTGTTGCCGAGCCTGAGCAGATTGCGCGCTTGTTTAGAAGTATGAAATGGAGCTTTCCAAAGATAGAATTGGGGGCGCATTTACATACCGAAGCGCATAATTGGAAGGAAAAAGTGGAGGCTGCTTACCGCAATGGCTGTACTCGCTTTGACGGTGCGGTGCGCGGTTTTGGCGGCTGCCCAATGGCGCAAAACAAGCTAGTCGGTAATATGCCTACTGAGCATTTGGTCAATTTCTTTACCGAAGAGCGCGCCGACTTTTTTATTGATGAAGAAGCCTTCGTCGAAGCACAAAAAATGTCACAAACAATATTTTTATAATTACGAATTAGAAATTACGAATTACGAATTGTTTTTTGTTGTTAATTATTCATAAATGTGCAATTCCTTTTTGGATGAGTTCTGTAACGACAGCTATAGCTGTTATGTTTTTTTATAAATATTTAAAAATAAAAAAACAATGGATATTGTTAATTCCAAAGTAATTATCATTGCCAACTTCTAAAATCTAACTTCTAACCTCTACAATCTAACTTGTAACCTTCAATTCATTTATTTTTTGTAATAGCCATTGTTTATCGCTGATTAGGCGTAAGTTTTCCAATTGCATTTGTAAGTTTTCTAAACTTTCTATAGCTATTTTATTGATGCTTATTTTGAGGCGATAAATACGGCTGCTGTAATTTACAAAGTTGCGGTAAGCTGTCTGATTGCTTTCCGAAATTTGCTCATTGCGCTTGAGCAGTTGCCTAAAGCTTTGGATTAATGCTTCCAATGCTTCCGTTTCTGATAGTTCATAATAGGTTTTTAATAATAATTTTTTATATAAAATATGGGAAAAGGCATCGTTAAATGTTACACTTAGTAGCTGTTGTAGGGTTTCGTTGTATTTTTTTTGATGAAAATAAAAAATCGCCCAATTGTAGGGAATGGTATGTGCCCTAAAGTTGGGGTGTATAGCAGATGCATGAGTATTAATAAATTTTTCTACCCAACTACTTTGATTTAGTTGTAGACCAACTGCAACGATATTGCCAAAATGATTTGGAGAAATATAGTTATCTGCATATAATAAATTTTTTGCCAGCATATTTTTATATAAATCAAATAATTGATTATAGTAACTGCTCTTACCTGCTTTGATTTTGCGACTACAATAATTCACCAATAAAGTATAAATTTGTCGTAAATCAAAAGTAGACAATCCTGATTCTGTAGGCAGGGATTGGGCTAAGTATTGAAAGTGCTGTTCCTCCTCTTTTTCCAATAATAATAAAACAGCATGATAATAATAGCGAATAAGTGAGACTTCGAGATAAGGGCTATTAGCCACATTTTTTAATAAATCTTCGAGCATAAATAGCTGATTTTGAGTAGCTAAAATATGACTTCTGTTTAAAATGGCACAACAATAACGCAACTTACTGGCCAGATAGTAGGTATCAAAACTATTTAGTGTTTCCTGCATAGCCGCCGCCTTAGAACGACTTTTGCTCACCATTTCTACCAGATAAGCATCTTCCTGTAAAAGATATTGCCAATAGTAATGTTCCACACCTTTTTCCGTTTCCGCAGCTAATTGTTGTTGATTGTATTGCAATTGTTGATTAAAATATTTGGGCAAGTTTCTATGATAATAAGCTTGTTGTAGTAAGCGGTTTTGATGCTGTTTATCCTTTTCTGCTTCTAAAAATATAAAAAAACGCTCTATTAATTTGGCTAAATTAGACATTTGCATTCGCAAATTACTGTCCTTATAAGGTTGTTTAGGAAATAAATGCTTATATATATTTTCTTTTTTTAATGCTTTTCCTTTATATTTTGGATGCTCTTTTTTTATTAATTCATACAGTTGCAGTGCTTTAGAACTTTTACTGTATAAGGGAGACTTTAAAAATGTATTTAATAAGAATAATTCCTTTTTAGTGAGTGCTCGGAATAAATGAATTAATTTACTATTGTGCATATTGAATTATGAAAATAATTATTTGTAAATTTATTGATTGTTGATGGCTGCTTTCTAACAGCTAAAAAGCTATTAAATGACAACTTTAGTCTTTACAAAATTAAATAAAAAAATGCTTTTTCAAAACTGTAAATGCCTGTTTTTCAATGAAAAAAGCTAGAAAAAATCTTTTGCCTCCCCAAAAATAACTTTTTTAGTCTTTACAAAAGCATAAAAATGCACTTGCATCAGCCCTCAGTTTCCCTTTATCTTTGGCTTAATGAGACAGGAGATGTGAGGCGTGTTCTGATTTTTAAATTTCTAATATCTAAAAACATAAAAATAATTACTAATATGAAAAGGAAATTTATTCAATGGCTTATCTTCTTTACTATTTTGGTGAGCAGTGCAGATGCACAAATCTATTTTCATAAGGATTTTGAACCTAACAATAATTATACTACCACACATGTAGGAAAGGTTGTACAGACTAATGATACAGGTTTCGCGCTATCTTGGAATGAAGTTAATAGTAGCAATCAGTTTATTAATTTGGTTAAAATGGATGGACAAGGCAGTATACAATGGTCTAATAAATACTCATTTACAGATAGTATTTGCATTAAAGGAATGGAGCAAACGATAGATAATGGATATATTTTAGTGGGTACTTTACTGACAACAAGTGCTACTCAAATATATTTGCTAAAAACAGATGCTACAGGCAATGTTCAATGGTCTAAAACTTATGATGCACAAGGTAATATAAGTCAAAGTGCGAATGTACATCAAACGGGAGACGGGGGGTATATTATTGGTGCAACAACTTTTATAAATGATGGTGATTTTTATATTATCAAAACAGACGCAATAGGGCAAGTACAATGGAGTCAAATATATGATAATGGTAATGGGGAACATTTACGTGATATTACCCCTACTAGTGACGGTGGATATGCTGCTATTGGATACACTAAAGGGGGAGCAGTAGAACATTCTTTTTTATTAAAAATAGACGCAAATGGAGTTATTCAATGGTCTATTGCTTATGAAGATTTAATAGAAGCTTATGCATTAGCACAAACTACCGACAATGGGTTTATTGTATGTGGAACAAGTTTGTTGGGAGATGCTTGTGAACTACACCTTTGGAAAACGGATGCGTTTGGGCAAGTGCAGTGGGTGAAATATTATGATCATTTTCCTGCTCATGGCGTTTCTGTAAGTCAAACAACAGATGGCGGTTTTTTGGCAGCAGCAAGCAGTGAAGGCAGCTATGGCATTTTAAAAGTAGATGCAATCGGTGATCTACAATGGGGAAAATACCACTCACTAGGCGGTACTTCTATAGACCCTTTAGGTTCACATATGGGTGGCAATGGTCTGCAAACCTTAGACGGTGGCTATGCCTTTACAGGTGTTAATATAGGTGGCTATCAAAGAGCTACTATGTACAAATTAGATGCTTTGGGCGATAGTTGTGCCATTAATGATGGATACATCCCACAAGTTACTGTCACTACAGATGAGTTTCCACTTACTTTTAACACCCAATCACAAATAGCAGAAAACACAGTAACTACACCACAAGTTCCCTTTTCAACAAATGATCAGCAAAGCTGTGGCAACTGCGGAACAGATGATTTTCTGGGTATTACGGCTTATTTTGGAACAGTAGCTGTTGAAGATACGATGCTTCTTTGTGATACTTTGCCTTATGCGACTTTACAAGGTATGAATGGAAACAGTTATACATGGACTTATAATGGAACGTCTTTAGGGACGGCTAACAGTGTTCCGATTACTGCTACAGGAACTTATACTGCTACTGCAATTGATTTTTGTGGCTTAAGCATTACCGATCAAGTATTTATTTACTTGGATGATGACTGTGTGTGGATGGGGGATGTAAATCGCGACGATGTGGTGGATATGCAAGACTTGACAGATTGGGGTTTGTCATTTTCTGGCGCAACTGGTCCCATACGTCCCGATTGGTTGGCTTATCTTGAATTTATGTCTAATGATGTATTTGATGGAGGCTTTTGGTCTGCATTTTCAGGCATAGATTGGGGAGTACTGCAAAGTACTAATAGCCACGATCTTAAACATACGGATTGTGATGGCGATGGCGTACAAACGCTGGATGATCCGCTATGGATCAATACTCATTTCAACAATACACATAATGGCAACTATGCTAAAATGTCGAGCTCATCACTAGAACTCTCCCTACAACCTGTTAATATTAATGATTATTCGGGAGATGGACTTAATGATACCATTTTCTTTGATGTTCATTTGGAAGATACCATTACCACAACAACAGATATTCATGGCATTTACTTTGAAGTAGATTATACACAGTGGTCTGCTCAAAATGGGGCGGTGATTGGTGCAGAAACATGGTTTGACAATTCCTGGATTGGCGCAGAAAATACCTCTTTAGTAGGTTTATATCGAAATTATACAGAGAGTAATAAAATGTATGTTGGAATGACTCGTTTTGACCAAATAGACCAAACTGGTTCAGGAAAAATTTGCCGAATTGGTTGTATGATGGATGTAGATGTGTTAGGTATTTATATAACAAGTGCTGTCAGTGGAGGCAGTAGTAAAACAGCGACTAATGCTCAAACTGATTTGACAGTAAGCTTGCAAAATGCTTTTTTGCTTAGAAGTGATGGAACAAAAATTCCCGTAAGTGGTACAGATATAACATTAAGTATAGAGGTAGAAACCGAAAATGCTACAACACCAGCAGTTACGGCACAATTATACGCAGTTTTAGAAAGTGCCTATCAACCTACTAATTTGATGAGTACCCATTTATCAGATAATGTTTGGCTGCCCATTTCACAGCCTTATAATGTTGCCCCTTGGTATTATACTGGTAATGAAAATGTTATCAATGCAAATAATTTTCCTGCTAATACAGTAGATTGGGTATTAGTGGAGGTTAGAAGTGCTACAAATCCAGAACAGATAATTACTCGAAAGGCAGCTTTATTACTAAATAATGGACAAATAGTAACTGCCAATAACCCTAATAGTGGCGTTCAGCTATATGGTTTATTAGAAGGAGAAAGTTACTATATTGCTTTGCGGCACCGAAATCATTTGCCAGTAATGAGTGCTAAAACGGTAACCGTAAACAATCAAAGCTTGACCTATAACTTTACTGCTGCTGCTAGTAGTGTACAAGGTACCAACCAATTAAAAGAAGTTGCCAATGGTATTTTCGCGCTGCATTGTGGCGATTTTGATGCAAATGGAGTTGTAAACATAGCTGATTTTAATACTTATCAAGATAATAGTTATTTAAATACGCCATATCATGCTGTTGATCTTGATTTGAACGGGGTATTGACTATCCAAGATTTTAATTTTTATCGACCTAATGCTAGTAAAATGGCGATTAGAATACTGAGATATTGATTGTTTTTTTTAATTATTTTTATAAACTTGCTAAACCCAAAAACTTAAATAAAAAATAATTTAAAAAAGAGATTTAAATATAAAATCACCTGATTGCTTTAACAAGTAGTCAGGTGATTTTATATTTAAACTGACTATGAGAAAATCGACAGTGTATGAGATTTAAGTGGCAAGCACTATTTAATTGTGCACAATTTTGTGCTAAAGTATTAGAAATGAGCAGTTTAGTCTTTTACTATTGTAACGTTAATTTTGTCTAGGTACTTATATGTTTTAATTTGTAGATTCGTTAAATTGATAGAAAGTCTATTGTCAAAAGTCCAAAAATCTAAAAATCCAATCGTTTTAATTTTATATATTTGTATTTTCGAGAAAAATAAAAACAACAAAAACAATGGAACTTCCAAAAACTCGCTATACGGTCGTTTGGCATGTCTTATTTTGGATAGGCTATTTAATTTTACTTAACTCTGTTTATGCGGGTATTGGTGATTTTAAGCTTTCTTTTATCCGAAATTTTATCACTACCTGCTTTCATGCTTTTCTAGCTTATTTTAATGTTTATTACCTAATTCCAAATTATTTTATACAACAACGTTATAAAAGATACTATTTTTTTATAATACTTATGTTGTCAATTGTTACACCTCTACGAGTATTTTTGGATACTTGGTTAATTACGGATGTAGATAAAATGCCTGTTGAATTTTTTAGCTTGCCTCATTATGCCAATAGCATTATCTCCTCATTGGTTACCTTAATGATTTCGGGTTCTTTTCGTTCTTGGCAACAGCGATTTAAAACCATTCAGCTACAACAAGAGTTAAAAAACTACCGATTGGAAGCGGAACTGAAATTATTGCGAACTCAAGTGAATCCCCACTTTTTATTCAACGTTTTAAACAATATTTACGTTTTAGCTTATCAAGGGTCAAAAGAAACTGCCCCAATGATTGCCAAGTTATCGCAGATGATGCGCTATATGCTGGCTTCTAGCGATGTGGAACAGGTAGATTTAGAGCAGGAAATCGCTTATTTACACGATTATATCGCTTTGCAACAATTGAAAACAGAACTGCCACAAAGTATTGATTTTCAGGTTATTGGGGATGTTAGAGATGTGAAAATCGCACCTATGCTGTTTATTCCTTTTTTTGAAAATAGCTTTAAACATGGTAATATTGCGGACACAAACAAAGGCTGGATGAAAAGCAGATTGAGTGTGAATGGAAAGGAAGTCGCTTTTAGCATTGTGAATAGTTTACCGATTGTTGCCCCTCAAAAAGATAGCGTCAGTGGCATTGGGTTGGATAATGTACAGAAGCGATTGCAGTTGTTATACCCCAAAAAACATCAATTGAACATTCAAGCTGACCAAAAAACTTTTTCCATTGATTTAAAATTGCAAACCAATTGAACGAGCCTACACAAACTTCTATCAATTGCATCATCATAGATGACGAGCATTTAGCGCAAGTACTCCTATCTGACTATGTTCAACGGATGCCCGGACTTAATTTAGTTGCCAAATGCAATGGTGCAGTTGAAGCCATTCAAGTATTGCAACAACAAAGAGTAGACCTCATGTTTTTGGATATTCATATGCCGCAATTAAATGGCATCGAATTTTTGAAAACGCTGCGAGCGAGCAATCGTCCAAATGTTATTTTTACAACTGCCTATGCTCATTATGCATTGGATAGTTATCAATATGATGCTATTGATTATTTGTTAAAGCCGATTACCTTTGAGCGATTTGTGCAGGCAATACAAAAGGCAGTAGAGTATATTGAACTCAAAAAAGAGCGACAAAAACGACAGCAAACT
>JAHDHV010000167.1 GCA_020631155.1 Bacteroidota bacterium
TTTTGATTTGGCAAAAAAAATTGGTCAGCCGCTATGATTAAGCAACTGACCAATTTTCATAAATTTTTTTCTAGATAGATACAAAATGTAAGACCGAAGATTTAAGATACTTCATTGTCAAAATCTCCTATCTAATGTCTCACTAAGTAGTAACTGGTTTTTTCAATTTATACTTATCAATTTTATTGTATAAATGACTACGTTGAATGTCTATTTCTTCGGCAGTTTTAGAGATGTTCCAGTTATTTTTACGTAATTTATATTCTAAAAATGCTTTTTCTGTAAAGTCTTTAAACTCTTGAAGTTTCTTATAATCATCATACAAATTACTTGTATTCGCCTGCTTGCTAGGTCGCACATAAGCCATTACATCTTCCTTCGTAATTTGCTCTCGACTTAGGATGATTAATCGCTCGGTAACATTACGTAGTTCTCTTACATTACCCGACCAATGCAGTTGTTTTAAACCATCTAATGCCTCCTCTGTAATGGGCTTAGGGCGCATACTGTAATCGTTGCAAATGTCTTTGATAAATTGCTTGGCTAACAACGGAATGTCAGCACGTCTATCGTTTAGAGATGGCACATGAATCGGAATTACGTTGAGGCGGTGGAATAAATCCAAACGGAATTTGTTGTCCTCGACTTCTTCCATCAGGTCTTTATTCGTTGCCGACAAAATGCGGACATCTACCTGAATGTCTTTATCACCCCCAACGCGAGTGATGCGGTTTTCCTGTAGCGCACGCAATACCTTCGCCTGTGCTGAAAGGCTCATATCGCCAATCTCATCAAGGAATAAAGTACCGCCATTCGCTTGTTCAAACTTTCCGATGCGTTGTTTGTGGGCAGAGGTAAACGCCCCTTTTTCATGTCCAAACAGTTCACTTTCAATCAATTCCGAAGGGATAGCCGCACAGTTGACTTCAATAAATGGCTCTTTGGCGCGCTTACTTTTTTCGTGTATCCATCTGGCTACCAGTTCTTTACCTGTTCCGTTTTCACCTGTAATGAGGATGCGCGCATCGGTTGGGGCTACCCGTTCAATGGTTTCTTTGATGCGGCCAATGGCTGGAGAATCTCCGACTATATCGCGTACTTTAGATACCTTTCGGCGCAATACCTTTGTTTCGGTAATCAAATCTGATTTGTCGAGGGCATTGCGAACAGTGATGAGTAAACGGTTCAAATCTGGTGGCTTTGCGATAAAGTCGAAAGCTCCCTTTTTTACCGCATTAACGGCTGTTTCCATTGTACCATGCCCAGAAATCATGATGATAGGAATGTCGGGCTTTATTTTCATTGCATTATCCAACACTTCCATACCATCCATTTTGGGCATTTTAATGTCGCAAAATACGACATCATACGGATTGGTTTTGATCTTCACCATCCCCTCAATTCCATTCACTGCTTCATCTACGCGATAACTTTCATATTCTAGGATTTCTTTAAGTGTTCTTCTGATACTTCTATCATCATCTATAATGAGAATTTTAGCTTTTGCTTTCTTTTTTGCCATCTATTTATTGATTTTAGTTAGTAAGCCTACAATAATAAGTTGAACCAGTCACCTTTGTTATTTCCGCATTACTTAGGGTTATTCAATGGGGTTAAGACTATCTTGCCTAATATCATCAAGAATATTACCAATTCCTTTTAATACAATAAAAAATAAATATTTGCTTTTGCAAAAACTCGAAGTATCACCTAAAAGAATTACTAACAAGCATTTTAAATAAAAAAATTTTAATCATAAAAAAAATAAATAATATTCTCAACAAACGGCTAACTGTCTAGTTTTCTATACGGTTTGTCATCAAATAGTGTTTCATTTTCCATCAAAATTTTTCTTTATCGCTGCATTTCGGTCATTTTTTGGCTTTTTGGATATTTAGACTTTTGGATATTTGGCTTTTTGGCTGTTAGAAATTAGCAACAGCTAATCTCCCCTAAATACTTATTCCACATATGCCTCCTTATCCATCAAGCAATTGCAATTACTATGACGGCTAAAGCCTTCGTTACAGAACTCGCTTAAAAAGAAATCAAAAGTCCAAAAACACCCTATAAGTACCTAGATAAAATTAATGCTACAACAGTAAAAGATTAAAGCGTTCATTCTTAATACTTTAGCACAAAACTAGAGCA
The DNA here is from genome assembly GCA_020631155.1 of Bacteroidota bacterium. Taxonomy (GTDB): domain Bacteria; phylum Bacteroidota; class Bacteroidia; order Chitinophagales; family UBA2359; genus JAHDHV01. The sequence goes on from JAHDHV010000167.1 coordinate 2,152, forward strand.
CAATTAAATAGTGCTTGGCACTCATTCATCCAAAAAATCTCACGTCTCCTGTCTCCTATCTTATGTCTATATAGACAAAAACAATTTCATTGGTTCTTCTAGTAATTCTTTTACACGCACCAAAAATGTTACGGCTTCTTTTCCGTCAATGATGCGGTGATCGTAGCTGAGTGCTAGATACATCATTGGGCGGATTTTGACTTCGCCGTTGATGGCCATGGGACGTTGTTGTATTTTGTGCATTCCTAAGATGGCGGACTGCGGTGGGTTGATGATTGGGGTAGATTGTAGAGAGCCGAATACACCACCGTTGGAAATGGTGAAGGTGCCGCCCGTCATATCTTCCATAGTGAGTTTATTGTCGCGCCCTTTTAATGCTAGGGTTTTTACTGACTGCTCAATGGTTTTTAAATCCATTTGCTCGACATTTCGCATCACAGGCACTACCAAACCTTTAGGCGTTGAAACAGCAATAGAAATATCTACAAAGTCATGGTATTCAATATGATCGCCGTCAATATAGGCATTGACCGCAGGAAATTCCATGAGTGCCATCGCGCAGGCTTTCGAGAAAAACGACATAAAGCCTAAGCCAATGCCGTGTTTTTCTTTGAATAGCTCTTTATACTGCTTTCGCAAAGCCATAATTTCTGTCAAATCTACCTCGTTAAAGGTAGTGAGCATCGCCGTATTGTTTTTAGCACCGACTAAGCGTTTGGAAATGGTTTTGCGAATCCGCGACATTTTTTCGCGGCGACTATTGCGATTACCAACAACTGTAGGGGCTTCTATGGTGGGTTTACTTGCTTCCACTTTTGGGGCAGGCGGTGGAGCAGTTTTAGGTTGTGGCGGATTGGCAATAAAATTTTCTACATCTGCTTTGAGGATGCGACCGTCAACACCTGTGCCTTTTAATTGATTGGCGGTGATATTGTGTTCTGCCATTAATTTGGCTGCGGCAGGCGATGGGTGTCCTGTTGCGTAAGTTGTGTTTTCGCTTGTTGTAACTACTGCTGCCTCTTGAACAACTGGTGCGGCGGTTGCGCCATTGCTGGCTTTTTGGCTCGCTCCATTACTCGTAACGCCTTGCGGAGTAGCACTAGTATCAATGGTGCACAGCACATCTCCGACATTTAAATCCTGTTCTTCTTCCACCACAAATTGTACAATTCCTGCGGCTTCGGCAGGCACCTCAAAGGTTGCCTTATCCGATTCGAGTTCGCACAGTGGCTGGTCGAGGGTGACATATGTTCCATTGTCTACCAATAATTTGGCTACCGTTACTTCTGTTACCGATTCACCGATGTTGGGAACTTTTATTTCTACAGTCATTTTTTTATTTAGTGTGGGTTAGGAATTAGCTATTAGAGATCAGAAATTAGATGTTAGAAGCTAGTTTTTTTAGTATGTTTCATTTTCTTCCTAACACTTTATTTCTAAGATTGCTATTTAGCTATTTAGACTTTTGGATTTTTAGCTGTTAAAAGTTAGTAATCACAAATATCTTCGTAGCTTTTAAATCATGTGTATTTTTATTAACTATTAAATATTTACAGCTACTATGACGACTAAAGCCGTCGTTACACAACTCACTTAAAAATAGTTATTATCAATGAATTTACCCAAATACGAATCAATGGTCTACGAATTACAAATCGGCAGTTCCACCATTTTCAATTTTCAATTCTCCACTTTCCATTCATTCGGAACGAGTAATTTCTAATTCGTAATTAAAAAAAATTCGTAATTAAATTTTAAACGCTGCTTCTACGATTTTAGCTTGTTCGATCTGGTGTACTTTCTTGAATCCTGTTGCTGGCGATGCGCTGTTTTTGCGTGCTACAAAGTCAATATCCAAGTCTCGCAGGCGGTAGAGAATGTGCCACCATGCGCCCATATTAGCAGGTTCTTCTTGTACCCATACCAATTTCGCTTTTTTCGGATACTGCGCCAATACTTTATCTAATTGAATTCGTGCAATTGGATATAGTTGTTCAAGGCGAATAATAGCTACATCTTGACGGTCTTCCTCTGTCTGTTTTTCTGCTAAATCGTAGTAAATTTTACCTGAACAAAGAATTACTTTTTTAACCTTCTTTTTATTTTTTACAAAAGGATCATCCAAAATTTCTTGGAACTTGGTATCTCCCACAATATCAAAAATGCTAGAGGTACATTTAGGATGACGCAAAAGCGATTTTGGCGACATCACAATCAAAGGCTTACGGAATGGGCGGTGCTGCTGTCGGCGAATGGCGTGGAAAAAGTTTGCAGGTGTTGTAATATTTACCACACAAACATTATGCTCACCACAACCTTGTAGAAAACGCTCCAAACGCGCGCTAGAGTGTTCAGGTCCTTGTCCTGTGTAGCCATGTGGTAAGAGCATCACCAAACCACTCATTCTTTGCCATTTGCTCTCTGAAGATAACACATATTGGTCAATGATGGTTTGCGCGCCATTGGCAAAATCGCCGAATTGTGCTTCCCAAATCGTTAAGGTATCAGGGGAGGCCATAGAGTAACCAAATTCAAAGCCTAGCACCGCAAATTCGGATAAGAAAGAATTATAAATTAAAAATTCACCTTGTTTTTCATCAATAAAATTAAGGCGATTGTACTGCTCTGTTGTATTTTCATCAGTTAAAATAGCGTGACGGTGGGAAAAAGTACCGCGTTTTACATCTTGCCCACTCATTCGCACATTATTTCCTTCCAATAAAATAGACGCATAAGCCATCAATTCACCTGCTGCCCAATCCAGCGATTTATTGTCCTTCATGGTTTTGCGCCGTCTTTCCAACAGTTTTTTCACTTTGCGAAGGGTGTTAAAACCATCTGGCACTTTCACCAAACCGTCTACAATTTTATTGATCCATTCTTTGGAAATGCCTGTAATGGGTGATTCGTCAAAGTCGCTGCGAACAGAACGGCGAAGGGCGTGCCATGCTTTTTCGGGAGCTTGAAATTCATAAGGCAGTGGATTTTGACGAACTTCATCCAAGCGTTCCTGTAGCATTTGCCAAAATTCTTCATTCATTCTTTGTGCCAATTCCGCTTCTACATCCCCCCTGTCCATTAATTTTTTAGAATAAATATCTTTAGGATCAGGATGATTGGCAATGATCTCGTATAAATGAGGTTGCGTAAACTTAGGCTCGTCATTTTCGTTGTGGCCGTGCTTGCGATAGCAGACCATATCTATATAAATGTCGCTATTGAATTTTTGACGATATTCGGCTGCTAATTGTGCTGCAAAAACCACTGCTTCTACATCATCGCCATTGACATGAATGACTGGTGCTTTAACAATACTAGCAATGCTTGTACAGTAATCGGCAGAACGGGCATCGTCAAAATCGGTGGTGAAACCAATTTGATTGTTGATGACAAAATGGATGGTGCCACCTGTGTAATAGCCATCTAGTTTGGACATTTGGGCATATTCATAAACCACGCCTTGCCCTGCTATTGCTGCGTCACCGTGTATGAGGATCGGTAAAATTTTATCGTAATCGGAATCGTAAATCACATCGGCCTGTGCTCTTGCCCAACCTGCTACTACAGGATTAACTGATTCTAAATGGGAAGGATTCGGCGCAAGATTGAGGTAGACTTTTTTACCTCCTGTTGTTTCTACTTGTGATACATAGCCTAAGTGATACTTTACATCACCATCGCCCATTGTTAAATCGGCAGGAATATTGCCTTCAAATTCGTTGAAAATCTGCTCATAGGTTTTGCCCATAATATTCACCAACACATTCAAACGCCCTCGATGTGCCATGCCGATAACAACCTCCTCTACACCAAATTTTACTGCCGTATTAATCAAGGCATCAATGGCGGGAATGGTAGACTCGCCCCCTTCTAAGGAAAAGCGTTTGTGACCAATGTATTTTGTATGTAGAAATTTCTCGAAAACAACCGTTTCGTTGAGTTTGCTTAGGATATGCTTTTTCTGCTCAATATCAAATTGGAAGCTGTTGCCCTGCCCTTCGATGCGTTCTTGAAGCCACTTTTTTGCAGCAGGATCAGTCACATAAGCATATTCAAAACCGAGTGGCCCCAAATATACTTTTTGCAAACGGTCTACAATATTTTGTAAACTAGTTGTGCCTAAACCTAATTCGCTACCAATTGCAAAAGTTTGGGATAGGTCTGCTTCTGTCAAGCCTACATCACTCAATTTAATGTGCGCGCCCCTATCCCTGCGCTGACGAATGGGGTTGGTTTTAGACTCTAAGTGAGCCTTTTGCCGATAGGCATTAATTAATTGATAGACTTTTAGTTCTTTGAGCAGAGTTTGGCCATCTACAGCAGGTGCGGCGGCCGTTGCGACTCCGTTGGAACTCCCATTGGTATGGTAATTTTGCAATGCAAATTCAAAGCCTTCAAAAAATTTATACCAACTAGTATCTACCGAAGTCGGTTCATTTTGATAGTCCTGATACAATTGTTCAATATATGCAGGATGTGCATTAGAAATATAAGAGTAGGCGTTCATAAGTTGCCGATTTTATTTGGGTATAGACAATTGATGTAGAGTAAATTCATGAATTTACTCTACATCAATTTCTATTGTTTGATTTTTTTTCAACAAAAGAAGGTCAAATATCGTTCTTTATTGCTTTTGTTGTAGCAAAAAAAGGGATTTTTTACATTTTTTACAAAAAAAATTACATTCAGTAGCAAATAAAAAGTAATCTTAACGAGCATAAGAGATAGCTCGTTTTTCGCGAATCACCGTCACTTTTATCTGCCCCGGATATTGCATTTCTGTTTGAATTTTTTGGGAAATTTTGAAAGACAATTCCTCCGCCTTAGCATCAGGAACGCGATCACTTTCTACCATAATACGAAGCTCTCGCCCTGCTTGAATGGCATAGGCTTTTTCTACGCCGTCATAGCTCATCGCCAAGTTTTCCAATTCCGCAATACGTTTGAGGTAGCTCTCCAGAATTTCACGTCTCGCCCCCGGTCGCGCGCCCGAAATCGCATCACAAGCTTGTACAATAGGCGAAATAAGGTATCCCATTTCAATTTCATCGTGATGCGCGCCAACGGCATTACAAACCGCAGGGTGTTCTTTAAAACGTTCTGAAATTTTCATGCCAAGAAGTGCGTGCGACAACTCGGTTTCCTCCTCTGGCACTTTGCCGATGTCGTGTAGTAAACCTGCTCGCTTCGCTAATTTCACATTCGTTGGACTGAGGCCGAGTTCAGCAGCCATCATTGCACACAATTTCGCAGTTTCAATAGAGTGTTGCAACAAATTTTGCCCATAAGAAGAACGAAAACGCATCCGACCGACTGTGCGAATGAGTTCGGGGTGCATTCCATGAATATTCAAATCAATAACGGTGCGCTCCCCAATTTCAACGATTTGTTGCGATAACTGCTTTTTAGTTTTCGCAACAACTTCCTCGATCCGTGCAGGGTGTATGCGACCGTCCGTAACCAATCGGTGTAGGGCAAGGCGAGCGATTTCTCGGCGCACAGGATCGTAGCCAGAAATAACGATGGCTTCGGGAGTGTCATCCACAATGATTTCCACGCCCGTTGCGGCTTCCAAAGCGCGAATATTGCGCCCTTCACGACCGATGATTTGGCCTTTTACGTCATCACTTTCGAGGTTAAATACCGATACTGTATTTTCAATGGTATGTTCTGCGGCGGTTCGCTGTATGGTTTGAATGATAATCTTTTTGGCTTCTTTGTTGGCTTTGAGTTTTGCCTCGTCTACCATCGTTTTGATGTAGCTCATCGCTTCACTTTCTGCCTTTTCCATCATAGAATTGACCAACTGTTGTTTAGCTTCCTCGCTAGTCAAATTGGCTACCTTTTCTAGTTCTTTTTGTAGTTTTTGCTCTATTTGTTGGCTTTTTTTGTCAAGGCTTTCTTGTTTTTTATTGAGTCGCTGTTGTTGTGTACTTAAGTCTTGTTTCTTTTTATTAATAACCCCTAGCTGTTCGTCTAGGGTTGTTTTGAGTTTACCTAATTCCGTTTCTTTACGTTTGAGTTGCTGTCGTTGTTGGTTTACTTTTTGGTCTTTTTCTTTAATATTTCGCTCAACATTGTTGATTTTATTGCGCTTTTTATTCAACATGCTTTCCGTTTCCTTCTTTAGTCGATCTGCTTCTGCTTTTGCCTTTTGAAATTGCTCCTTCTTCTGCGCTTCCCCTGTTCTTTCTGCATCAATAATAATTTTTTCGGCTTCTACTTTTGCTATTTCTATTTTACTTTGGCTTGCTTTATCGGCTAAAAGTTTCCCTATAAAAAAACCTATGATAGTTCCAACAATGGATAATACAACTGATATGATAATTCCAGTTTCCATTACAAGTCGTTTTAATTAAATATTTACTAATATATAGAGTCGCCTCAACTATCTGAATATATTCAGACAAGTTGTTATAGCGGGATTTTATATGTTGGTGATTCATTGGATTAATCATATTGCTGACAAATTTCTATGGACACCATTTTAAAATACTAATACATATATTATTTTAGAGGCAATTCATGAATTAATTGTCTCTAAAAAACAAAACACATGCATTATATTTATTTTTTACTATATAAAAATAAGTGTTGAACTTCACCAAAAGAAAATGCTTGATTCATCTTACCTTTGATGTTTTTAGGTTGGGAAAGAAGATAAGTGGTAAGTAATAGATAAGGTTGAGGGACAATTTGATTTGCTATAAATAGCATCAAATCTCCTGTCTAAAAAAGAGGTGTATCTGTTCTATTAGGTGAATAATAGAATTTAACTCTTGAAGATTAAGGCTGGAAATGTAGTACCAAATCTATTGGAATTGCTTTGGAGAAGCAGTCTATGGGTTGCCTAAATTATTAAAATAATCGCGCTGTACAGTTTAATGCTTCACTTTACTTAAATACTTTTAAAGCTTTGGCTACCAGCTTTTTAAGAAAAAAATATTTGCTTAAAAAATGGCTTTGAATTATTAGAGAAACAGACAGTTAATATTAGACAAAAATACACGCATTAAAATACAAATAACTTATTGCTCTAAGTCTTATATCTCATGTCTTACATCTCACTACAGCACTGTATAATTTATTTACCCTTTATTCACAAAATCTGTGAGAATCTGATCCAATTGATCAAATTTATAGGCAAAATCTTTGTCCTCCTCACTAATTTCCTGTTCTTTAGCTAAGAGGTCTACACAAAGTAAAAGCGCAGCCATTGCTAGGTAATCTTGCTGATCTTTAGCCCCATAAATACCGCGCAATTCCTGTATTTTGTCCTTAATTAGCCGAGCTGCCCGTCGAGCTTTGGCTTCATCCTCTGGCGTTACCTTTAAGCGATATGGGCGACCTGCCACTGATAAATTTATATTTAATAAATTTGAACTCATAGACTAATACAATGATAGTTGTTGTAAAAAAATAAACCTGTTTTTACTTAGGAATTTACAAACAATAAGTAACTATAAATCTATTAAGATTTTGCTTTATTCAATGCAAAAAACACAGTCATAGTAGAACTATAATAAAGCTTTTCAACAAAATAGCAAAAGTGACAACTGACTTGTCAACTATTATTGTTATATGCTCATTCCTTAATAACAAATACTTAGAAAATATTTGTTAATAAACAGGGTATCAATGATGGGTCAAAAAACACATCATTAAACTTTAAATAGACCTTCTACACTATAAACAGTTGATGAATAATTCACTCAAAAAGCCTGAAATCAGCTTGGTTCACTATTCATTTTATGAAAAAAATTATTGTTAAGTTAAAACAATAAAAATATATTTGTCAAATAATGAACACATTGTTTGACAAGGCAAATAAATGATAGGAAAGTGCATACAGTCAACTCCATTACACTATTAACACTCCCCAAATATGGTAAAAAAATATTCCTTAGTCATTCAAGAGGGCGATACACTTATCTATTTCCCGAATAAACTCATTGATGGTTGCTTTCACCTCTGAGTTATCTTTACCTGATAAGTTAACACCTTTTGATAATTTTAATACTTTGGTTTGTTCTTTAAGCTCTAGTATTTGGGCTTCATAGCCAAGTACTTTCTCATTCAATGCTTTTTTCTCCTCTACTAGCTCCAAATATTGTGCTTCTAGCTGCATATATCCCTGTAAGATTGTATGCATTTTAGAAATTATCCCATCTAATTTTGAAGAAAGTTTACTTTTATCCATTTTTACTATTGCTTAATTATCAGTAAGTAGCTGTTTTAATTACGAATTACGAATTTAAGTTAGGGTAATAAATAAAATTTTCAAACAAAACTTACCCTTAATTCAAATTCGTAATGAAAAATTTATCTAATGCTTGCTCCTAGTTGTCGCTCGAAGCTGCTGATCAATTTCTTCATCATTTTATCCACCTCTTTGTCAGTGAGCGTTTTACGAGCATCCTCAAAAATGAAGCTAACGGCATAGGATTTTTTATCAGCCCCTATTTTTTCTTCATTTTCGTAAATGTCGAATAAATTAACGGATTTTAATAAATATTTTCCTGTTTTTACAGCAATCTGAGCAATTTCGCCAAAAGTAAGCTTTTTATCCAATAAAAGAGCCAAATCTCGGCGGATACTCGGATATTTTGAAAAGCCTTCAAAGCTTAATTTTTGCTGTCTAAGTACCTCTAAAATCACATCCCAATTGAAATCAGCATAAAAAACGGTCTGTTTGACATCCATTTGCTTTAAAATGCCCTTAGAAACTGCCCCAAAACTGACCAATTCCTTTTTGCCTACTTTATACCGTAATCCATAGCTGAAAGGTTCATTTTTTTCACAAAAATCGCTGCGAAATTTGCGAATCCCTAAACGGTATAACACTTTATGCACTGCTTTTTTAAGATCAAAAAATGTGATTGCTTGTTGTGCACCTTGCCAAGTTTCGCCTGCACTATGTCCTGTTAAGTATAAAGCCAAATGATTGTTTTCGCCATAATGTTTGCCTGCATCATTACTATAAGTGAAATACGTTTTCCCAAATTCAAATAATTTTACATCCGCATTTTGACGATTTTGATTGTAGGCAATAGCTTGCAAACCTGAAAACAGCATATTTTTACGCATTACATTCAGTTCTACGTTCAAGCTATTTTGCAAGTAAACAAGGCTACTATCCTCACTATCATAGTATTCTGAATTACTTAGCGAAGTCGCCATCATTTCGTTAAAGCCGTTAGCTGCTAGAAAGTCGGCAACCGTATTTTCCACAACTTGAGGCTCTAATTCTCGACTATACGACAAAGAAGTGTTCAAAGTTTTGGGCATTGGAATATTATTGAATCCGTAAATTCGCAATACTTCTTCAATAATATCTGCCTCCCGCAATACATCCGCGCGATTTGTACCAACACTTAACAACAGGCTTTCTTCCGTTTCTTCCAAAATCTGAATATCCAAAGCCGTTAAAATGTGGTGAACTGTTGGTTTGGGAATCTCAATACCAATTAAGCGATTGAGGTTTTGGAAGGTTAAACGCACTTGAGGACGCTCTACTTTTTTAGGGTAAATATCCACAATATCGGAGGCAATTTTTCCGCCTGCCAACTCCTTGATTAAAAGGGCAGCGCGCTTTAGGGCATCCACTTGTAAATTAGGGTCTACTCCTTTTTCAAAGCGAATCGCCGCATCG
>JAHDHV010000168.1 GCA_020631155.1 Bacteroidota bacterium
ATTTAGACTTTCAGATATTTAGACTTTCAGATATTTAGACTTTCAGATATTTAGACTTTCAGATATTTAGAAATCAGAAACTGGCAATGAGTTATTGAGCTTTAAATTTTATTTAATTAACTGATTATTAATATCTTACAAGAAATATGGCGACTAAAGCCTTCGTTACATAAATTATTAAAAAAGAAACCCCCATCAAAAAAAACCTAATCACGAATCTCTGGATCAACGTTTTTGATAATGAACATTTAGTCAAATCAACGTTTTGAATTGAAAGAAAAGATTAATATACCATTGTCAAGTTAAAATTACTATTTCCGCATTACTAAATAAATTTCTACGAAATCAAAAACGTAACGGTAGGGAAAATCGTCTCTTTTTCTGTTATCTTTTGGGTTAAGTGCCAAGCACTAATTAATTGTGCACAATTTTGTTCTAAAGTATTGACGCTCATTGTTTTAATGAAACAAAGATCCCCGTTTAATTATTGTGTAGTACTTATTAGATTGATTTTGCAAGAAATTTTTGACATCAAAGAATAGATTCTGCCTTGCTGTGTTTCGTTTAGGGTGATTGATACCATACCTCTCTAAAAAGTCTTTGGCTTTTTGAAATTCTTCAGGAGCAGTTCTTTCCAATGATTCTAGTACATTAAGGGTGCCAGTTTAATCATCAGTTTATTTCATTATTTTTATTTTTTAATTTAATTCAAAATATATATCCTACCGCCCCATATGCACCATTAAAACGGAAATATCAGAGGGTGACACACCACTAATGCGGCTTGCTTGACCTAGGGTTACGGGTTTTATTTTGCTTAGTTTTTCGCGTGCTTCGGCAGAAAGAGATTGTAATTTTTCGTAATTAAAAGAAGGATTTAATTTTACTTCTTCTAATTGATTCATTTTTTCAGCCATTTCTTTTTCTTTAATAATGTAGTTGGCATACTTCGCATTGATCTCTGCTTGTTCAATAGTTAGCTCATCAAATTGTGCTAGGTATTCTGCAACTTTAGGAACTTTTTTGAGGTCATTCATTTTAATTTGTGGTCGCAGTAGAAGGTTGATTAATTTCATTTTTTGGTTAATAGGTGTCGTTCCATTGACTTCTAAGATGGCATTTACTTCTTCTGGCTTGATACTCATTTTCCTAAAAGTGTCTAAAATGGCATCTCCATCTTTTTGCTTTTGTTGGGTTTTTTCATAACGCTCCTCTCCTATCAAACCGAGTTCGTGGCCAAGTGGTGTTAGTCGAATATCGGCATTGTCTTGTCGCATTAAAATTCGATACTCGGCGCGTGAGGTGAACATGCGATAGGGTTCTTCGGTACCTTTGTTGATAAGGTCGTCAATTAATACGCCTATGTATGCATCTGATCTTTTTAGGATAAATGGCTCTTTATTGTTGATTTTTTGATGGGCGTTTATTCCTGCCATCAAGCCTTGACAAGCTGCTTCTTCATAGCCTGTAGTGCCATTAATTTGACCTGCAAAAAATAGATTTTTCACTAATTTAGTTTCTAATGAATGGGTCAACTGGATTGGCGGAAAATAGTCGTATTCGATGGCATATCCCGGTCGGAAAAATTTAACATTCTCAAAACCGGGTACTAGCTTTAAGGCTTTATATTGTACATCTTCGGCTAATGAGGTGGAAAAGCCATTGACATAAATTTCGACTGTACTCCATCCTTCGGGTTCGACAAATAACTGGTGTCGGTCGCGTTGAGCGAAGCGGTCAATTTTATCTTCAATGGATGGACAGTAACGAGGCCCTACCCCTTTGATGCGTCCTGTGAACATGGGCGATTGCTCAAAGCCTGTTTTTAGCATCTCATGCACTTGTGGGTTAGTGTAGGTGACCCAGCAGCATTTCTGTTTGCTTACTAATGGTGTATCGGTAAAAGAAAATCGCTGTGGTTTGGCATCGCCTTCTTGTTGTTCCATTTTGCTGTAGTCCAAACTACGTCCGTCTACCCTTGGCGGTGTGCCTGTTTTCATACGCCCTGCTTCAAAGCCGAGTTCTATGAGTTGGGCAGTTAGTCCAACAGCGGCGCGCTCTCCTGCTCTACCGCCGCCAAAGTTTTTTTCGCCAATATGAATTAAGCCGTTTAAAAAAGTGCCGTTTGTTAAAACCACTGTTTTAGATAATATTTCTAATCCTAGACTGGTTCGTACTCCTCTTACTTGTCCATTTTTTACGATTAGTCCCACCACCATTTCTTGCCAGAAATCTAAGTTTTCTGTCTGCTCTAGCATTAATCGCCATTCTTGAGCAAACATCATTCTGTCGTTTTGTGTGCGTGGGCTCCACATAGCAGCTCCTTTTGATTTATTCAACATTCGGAACTGTATGGCGGTGCGGTCGGTTACGATTCCAGAGTATCCGCCTAGTGCATCAATTTCGCGTACTATTTGTCCTTTGGCAACTCCTCCCATTGCAGGGTTACAAGACATTTGCCCAATGACTTGCATGTTCATAGTTACTAATAGTACAGAAGAACCCATATTAGCGGCGGCGGCAGCAGCTTCGCATCCAGCGTGTCCACCTCCTACCACAATTACATCATATTCTTTAAACATTGTTTGATTATTTTGGATATGCAAAAATACAAAATAATTACGGCATTTCCGTGCTTTTAAAGATATAAGATACGAGACGGGAGATATGAGATTTTGGATGCGGGATATATCTGTGTTGTGAGATAATGCTCTACGTGGAGCATCTTATATTGGTAACGAAAATTCAGGAATTTTCGTCACTAGATTGATTACTTTTACAATGCTCTACGTGGAGCATTGCATAGGACATAAGGGATTGTAGAGGAAATGAACTGTAGGCAAACACTAGTAGCGGCAAGGCAGGTCTTGTCGCTACGTCGAGTAAGGGTGAAATGTGTAAGTTCGTATTACAATACGAACCTGCAAGCGAACTGCTTTTTGACAAGGAGAATTGCAACAGAAAGCCCGATCCCGATGATTGAGCATTAGGAGCGCAGCGACTTTTGCGAAACAGAGGGGTTGTTCATTATAGACAGGAGACATGAGACTTGAGATTTTTAGGTTATGGAAATAGGATGCTCTACGTGGAGCATTGTGTTTAGGGCAAAAGTTCGTGATTTAGCAATGCAGATGTGCAGTATATGATGTCTTTGTGACTATATAGTTTGGAAGTACTTTAGTAAAGTGCAAAAAAAAATGCTCTACGTGGAGCATTTTGTAAAAAGTAGGTGTATTTATTATTTTTTAGAAAAAAACACTATTCATAGACTGGATTATTCTTAAAATCCATTAATTCTTCTAAACCTGTAGCTACAAACTCATTCCATACTTCTTGATTTTTTTCATCCAGACCGTGTTTTGTTTGCATATCGTATAGCATATGTGCAAGTTCTAGCTCTCTGTATACCTGTCCAGTAACCGCTTTGAGTTCTTCGAGAGGCATTCCACAGGGGTCTTTTAATTGTTCTACCTGAAATCGCATGACTCTTGCATAGTATTCTGTAAGATCAAAATGTACCTGTTCATGCTCTAATAAGTCTTTTGAGTGCTTGTCTCTAGTCCATGATTGGTCTTTTACGAAAGCCGTTTTAACATGGTAGGCAAATTTTCCCGCTTCACTGCAACCATGTGTAATTTGCACATAGGTAGCGGAAACAGCAGAATAGTCGCTAAAAAACTCAGGCTTCCCTTCAAAGTCTGTCCATTTAAGCTTCTGCTCTTCTTGCCATAGAATTTCATTTGACAATGTGCAGTGTTTAGTGTCTATAGAGGGTATATTGTTTTGCATCAATACCATTAGAATACAAGCAATCAGGTACTTCACAGTATTTGTTTTTACGCTGTAGCCTTCTAAAAAACGATCTGTTATTGTGTAAATATACAGTTGAACAAGCTTTAGGTTGCTACAACAGGGTTAAAAAAATAAGTTAATTAGTAGACTTGTTAGACGGGTTTCATATTGGGCGAAAATTGAGCTATTTTCCCACCAATCTGCCCTCGCCGAACAAGTCTAGTATGAAGTCATTGTTTTAAATCTACTAATAGGAGTAAATTTAGGGCAATGTTTGTAGTATATCTAGCAATCTTGTAGGAAAAACAGGTAGTGTTGAATGATAACTTAGGTAGACATAAGCTATGAGATAATTGATTTGTTATCAACTAGATGTGAAAAAGTTAGGTGTGTACTAACTTTGTTCATAAACTTAATGAATTATCTCTCGGATAGTGTATACATTAGTTTTTAACGGTTTTTTTGGGGTCTAGTTGCGTCTAGTCTTGATTAATTTTGTATTCCCCCCTGTTTGTTTACTTTTTTTTACATAAAAACTACGCTTTTTATCAGGCATTTATAATACTATATTGATTTTTTATCCAAAAATAAAACTCAAAACAGCCTTATCTCTTACACATAAATAGGTCGCTTCCGAGGTAATACTCAACTAAATCTACTTTCGCATTGTTGTTTTATTGTTTTTGTAGCTTTGTATAGTAAAATTGATAGTGAATTATGAAAAAAAATGTGGCTTTGTTATTTGGCTCTTTTAACCCTATTCATATTGGGCATTTGATTATTGCGGAAAATGTTGCTCATTCAGAGGGCATTGATGAAACATGGTTGGTTGTTTCGCCTCAGAATCCGTTTAAAAAAAAGGCTTCTATGTTGAATCAGTATGATAGATTGCATTTAGCAAAATTAGGTATACAGGATAATGCTAAGTTAAGAGCTTCTAATATTGAGTTTAACCTACCTGTCCCCTCTTATACTATTGATACCTTAACTTATTTACACGAAAAATTCCCTGATTATAACTTTACAGTGGTGATGGGTGAAGATAATTTGAAGCACTTTCACAAATGGAAAAACTATGAGGAAATCCTAAAACATTATCGTTTGATTGTGTATCCTAGATTGGGCTATACGGTTGATTTATACCAAGATCATCCAAAAGTAACACGTCTGGAAATGCCTTACTTAGATATTTCAGCTACGCAAATTAGGCAATTGATTAAGGAAGGAAAATCAGTTCGTTACTTGGTTCCAGAGGCAGTTTACGACTATATTCAAAAGATGAACTTGTATAAATGAGATGGGAGACTTTGAGATGGAGTAAATTAAGTATTTATTTTACCAAATCCACCGCCGCCTGGTGTTTTCATAACTAAGCTATCCCCTATTTCTACCTCAAAACTATCTACAGATTGTAGAGAAATTCGCGCTCCATTTTTGCGGATAATATATTGTTCACCAGCTTTTCCTGCCTCTCCTCCATTGCATCCATATGGTTGGTTTGTTCGATGTTGTGTTAATACAGACAAAGCCATTGGCTCTAAAAAAGTAATGATTCGTATAATGCCATCCCCACCTTTAAAGTGTCCTTTTCCGCCTGAGCCCTTGCGAATAGCAAATTTTTCCAAGCACACAGGATAGTGGACTTCCATTATTTCGGGATCAGTTATTCGGGTATTCGTCATATGTGTGTGAATGGCATCCGCGCCGTCAAATGTAGCTCCTGCCCCACTCCCACCACCAATTGTTTCGTAATAGCCAAATTTTTCGTTGCCAAACAGTAAATTATTCATTGTTCCCTGACTACAAGCCACTATATTGAAAGCTTTCAACAGTGTATCTACCAGTCTTTGGCTAATTTCTGTATTGCCTCCTACCACAGCTGGACATTGTGTAGCATCTGACGAAAACACAGGATTTAGTAAACTTCCTTTGGGAAGTATCAATTCTACCATGTCCAAAATGCCTTCGTTTAATGGCAAATGCTCCACGATTAGCAAACGTAATACATACATTACTGCGCTATGTACAATCGCCTCTGTTGCATTTAAATTTCCTTCATCCATTTTACTGGTTTCTGAAAAGTCTATTAATACTTTATTATTAGTATAGCTTATTTTAACACTAATTTTCTTTTTATTATCTAAAACCTCTATTGCATTGTACTTTTTATTCTTAAATTTACTTAATGTTTTTATCATTGCTTTTGCCGAATGTTCCCTTAATAATCTCATATAGGTGATAACTGTTTGAAAACTATGGTCTTGGACTAGATTTATTAAAGCAACACTTCCTCTATGATTAGCGGCTAATCCTGCATTTAGGTCTGCTAAATTATTTTTTAAAGAACGAGTAGGATATGTTGCTGTTTGTAGTAAACTTTTAATTGTCTCCCATTGAGGTACTCCTTTTCTTATAATATAGGTTGGTTCAATTACTACCCCTTCCTCAGCCAAGCACTTCGCAGATGGTGGCATTGATCCTGGACGGCTTCCACCAATTTCGGCATGGTGGGCTCGGTTTGCCACATACCCAATAAGCTGATTGTCTTTAGTAAAAACAGGACTGACCAGTGTGATGTCAGGCAGATGAGATCCGCCATAAGCAGGATGATTGGTGATAATGACATCCCCCTGCCCCATTTCAATATGTTTTTGAAGACTTCGCACACAAACACCCAAACTGCCTAGGTGTACTGGAATATGTGGTGCATTAACCAATAATCGTCCCTTTGCATCTAATAAAGCGCAAGAAAAATCTAGGCGTTCTTTGATGTTGACAGATAAGGCAGTCCGCTGTAATAAAGTCCCCATTTCTGTAACAATATTTTGAAAACGGTTGGTAAACAATTCTAAGGCTACTGCTTTAGGCTGTTCTTTTATTTTTTCCTTCCTTTTTTTAGTACTTACATTTTTAGTCAAAATTGCTGTTCCCTGTTCATTAATTTGTAGTTGCCAAGTTGCTGTTAATAGTAATGTACTATGAGCATATAGTATCAAAGCAACTCCTTTAATATGTGCCCCTTTTACCAAATCCTTTTCTAAAAAGACAGCTGCTTTTTGCCATTGTCCATCAGCAAATATCTGTTTATAAAATGCAGCTTGTATGGATTGGGGATGTAGCTTTTTATTGCAAATAATACTGTTTTCTTTTTTCTCCTGAACAATGACTTTTAAACTTTCCACTTCTATTGTTCCGTTTTCTTGCCAATGCCCATATATTTTTTGATAGCTTTCTTTAAATGATTTCTTTATAGATTGTACTTTATTAAAAGAAACTAATGTTGTTGAATGTTGTCCTTTAAAACGTATAAAAATGAGTTGCTCCTTTACTTCACAATGTTGTGGTGTTACTCCCTGTTCAATCAATTTTTGAGTTGCTTGTACAGTTAATTGTTTCATTAGTTCAGGTAGCACAGCTTCACATTCTGACAAAGTTTGATTTAGTTGTTGTTCGGCAAACTGCTCCATTTTTGCTTGCCCTATTCCATAGGCACTTAAAATACCAGCATTAGCAGGAATCAAAATTGTTTTTATCTCCAATAAATCGGCTAGTTCGCAGGCATGTTGGCCGCCTGCTCCACCAAAAGCAACTAAGGCATATTTTTGAGGGTCATAGCCTTCTCGTATAGATATTTTTTTGATAGCAGCAGCCATTTTTTCATTGGCAATTTTTAAAAAACCGCTTAACATTTTCTCTTTAAAAAATTGTTTATTTTCCTGATTTTTATTAACTTGCAAAATAAAATCTAGTTCTTTGAGTGATTTTTTTGGTAATATTGGAATATCAAAATGAGCAGTTTCTAAGCGACCTAATAAGAGGTTGACATCAGTTATGGTTAATGGGCCATTTTGTCCATAACAGGCAGGGCCGGGATTTGCGCCTGCACTTTCAGGTCCGACTGTTAATTTCAAACCATCGAATGAACAAATAGAGCCGCCGCCTGCTGCGACTGTTTCGATGGCTAAGGCAGGTGCAAACAGATGGGCATCTCCTACCGTCTGTTCAAATTGATAATTGAAGCGTCCATCAAAGCGTGCGACATCAGTGCTAGTGCCACCCATATCAAAAGATATGACATTTGATATTTTTGCTTGTTGTGCGATAGTTGCTGCGCCTACAATGCCCGCAGCAGGTCCGCTTAACAAGCTATCTTTGGATTTAAAAGTTGAGGCATTAACCAAACCGCCTGCACTGGTCATGATATGTAGGCGACTAATGGGATGTAGTTTTTGCTGAATATTTTGTAGGTATTGTTCAATGATGGGCTGTAGATAGGCGTTGACTACAGTTGTTTGTGCGCGTGGTAGTATTTTAATTACATTGGCTAATTCCGATGAAATGGAAATATGCTTGAATCCTTTATCTGTTAAATATTTGGCGAGTTGTTGTTCATGTTTTGGATTTTTATAACTGTGCATCAGTACGATAGCTGCATTTGTTTGTCCTTGTTGAAGTAAACTTTCTACTGTTTGTTCTAAGTTTGTTAACTGCAAAGGTTGTAAAACACGACCATTTGCACAAAGTCGTTCATCCACTTCAATGACATTTTGATAAAGTTGTTTTGGTTTTTGAATATTGAGTGCAAATAGATTGGGGCGTTGTTGAGTGCCAATTTCTAATAAGTCAGCGAAGCCTTTGGTAATGAATAGAGTAGGGGGGCTGCCTTTTCTTTCTAGTAAGGCGTTTGTGCCTTTGGTAAAACCCAAGCGCATTTGCATAGGAGGCAATTGTTCTGCCAAAGGTGTTTGGGTTATTAATCGGGCTGCTAAAATTGGTGCTTCTTCATAAGCAGTAATTTCAAACTCCATATTTTCCGTATTTGCAAAGTTTATTTTTTCGGAAAAATAGAGCGTTGAATTTTTGCTATCAAATTTTTCTATTAAAACACCTTTTTCATTACTATTTAATAAACGAAAATGATAGCCTTTTAAAAAACCTTCTGAAAAATTCGGCCAATTTATAGTTATGTGAATCTGATGAACATCTATCTGTTGCCTTATCATTCCGCGCAATGAACTATTGCTTAATAATTTCATCTTGACTTTTTGGCCTGTTGGAGCAATTGCCCAACAATCGGTAAAAGTACCACCAGTATCTATATTTATTTTCCAATACATATTATCTACATGTGTCTTAGTTTTCAAAATTGTTAGCAACTATGTTTTACTATTTTAAAATAGTAAGCATATTTTACTTATCAGCTAAGTTATACAACTTAAAAATACTTTTACTGTCTTAAAAAACTATACTTATCAAAAACAGACTAAAATTGATAATCAGATAGTTAAGTTACATTATTTAAACAACTACTTTATATACAAAGTTTTAAAGTAATGCTCTAATTGTTTCTAAATGACTTTTACTTTATCCAAATGAGGGTGTATTTGAAGTTATTGAGTTAATTGACAATGGTAAATTAAGGATATGTTTAATATTACTCCTAATATGTTAAGGGTAACATAGCCTTTTGGATATTAGAAACTGACTATCATTAATTGCATTGTAAATTTTGCTTAATTATTGATTAAGTGCTATTTATAATAGCTATAACGGCTAAAGCCTTTGTTAAAGAAGTTATTAAAAAAGAAAACTCCCATCAAAAAAACACCTAATTATGAATCACTGTGTAACGTTTTTGGTAGTGTGCATTTAGTCAAATCAAGGTTTTGAATGGAAAACAAAGATTAATAGGCCATTGTCAAGGATATTAGTTCATAAAACTTAAAACTATATTTATAAGTACTACACAATAATTAAACGGGACTCTTTGTTTGATTAAAATAATAAAAGTCAATTCTTTAGAACAAAATTATGCACAATTAATTAGTGCTTGGCACTTTAAACTATTTTGGCAAATAAATTCGCCACTACGTTTACAGAAATCCCTAAGTAGTCAGTCAAGATAAAATTGACGATTGCTTTTGGCGTTTTTTGCTCCCTAGCTGTGTTACAAAGCCTCGCCGTAGCTTTGGCTATGCCTACGTTTTGCGCCTTGCTAGGGGACAAAAATCACTCAACATCAACCCGTCATTTTAACATTGACTAACTACTAAGTAATTCTATAATAAGTAAGTAGTACTTAATAGGTATAAAAAAAACCTGTTTGGACGAACCAAACAGGCTTTTTTTTATAAAACTGTGTATTTTATCGAATATTTACTGTTTACACAGCAATGTATTCAATTGCTAAACCTTCAACATAACTTTTGTCTTCATCAGAAAGCAGATTTTTTCGTGCGTCTAATCGCACTAGTTTAGGTAATTTTTCATTTAAGCTTTTGAATGCCTCAACAGTAAGTTTGTTTTTCATACAAATTAACTGCTCCAAAGATTCTAAATCATTAATTCCTTCAAAGCTTTCTACACCATTTTCACTACAGTTCAATTGTTCTAAATGTGTTAAGTGAGCAATAACAGCAAAGTCCTCAATTTCGTGGCCACGCACATTAATAGATAACAAGTTGGTTAAATAGCGAATGCCTTGTAAATTGGTCAGCTTAAAACTCAGGCGGTGTCTGCTGGTTCGGTAAAAACTCAACTTTTCCAAGCCAAACAATTTCTGAATTTTTTCGTCAGCTAATAGCGCAGCAGATTCGCCTTCACCACTAACAACACTTAATGCTTTTTTCCACTGTTCATCTAACTGCTCCCACCATGCAATTCTTTTTTCAAAAGTATCAAAATATTCGGCAGTGGCATCCTCTGGAAAAATAATAACATTTTGCTCCTCTTCTTCCATGACTTCTTCCTCAAACACTTCCACTGTTTCCTCTTCATCATCCCAGCCGTCATTCACCAGTCCTTCTTCTACTATTTCTTCCTCTTGAACAAAATGCTCTACTTCATTATTCTCAACAGTTATTTCTTCTGGATAAAAGTGGCTATTTTCTTCTTCCTCCACCAAATCATCTTCTTGTATAAACTGCTTTTGCTCCCTTGCTTTTGGTGTTCCTGTTTCTTTTAGTGTTTCCAGTTCATCCTCTTGTTGGATAACAATTTCTTGCAATTCATTAATTTCACTTTCCTTAGAACGCAGGAGTTCTTCAAGATGGTTGATTCGTTCTTTCAAAATTTTGATGGTGCTAGAAGTATCATTCATAAGGCGGATATGTCTGGCACAATCTCCCTTATTATTTCGCCCAGCAACAAAAGTTACTCGCTGCCCAACATCAAGCGACTGGAAGTAGGGTTCTTCAAAATAAGATTTGAAGAAAAATAGTTCCTTGTTGGTATTGTCTATTAAAATATTTCCCAACTCCTTGTACTCATCATAGTGAACTACTGTTCCTGTTAACCAAACTTCGATTTCTTTGGCATGTGGGCCTCGCTCATTTTCCGCAATAGAAAAGATAACTTCTTGACCGGGATCAAGAACAGCAGCAGGGTCTATGACAAAAGATTTGTGAAAGTAGATTTCTTGTTCTGTTTGAAATAGGATTCTGCCCCAGCCTCTTTCATGAAAGAATTTGATTTTACCTTTGTACTTAGGTTCAGGTGGATTTAAAATTTTAACAAATAAGCGAAACAGACTGTCTAAAGTTTCATTTAAGGTAGTATTTATATCTAAATCTAACAGCATCAAATGATTACCATGTGGTGTACTGATTACTTCGCCCATAAATAAGCGTCTACTTCGATAGTCTTTTTCTTTAAGCCATTTGTAACGGCCGTATTTAGGGTCAGAAAAAGGGTTGTTGCTGACAATAGGCGCGTTGTAAGCGTCAGCTAGTCCGATAAGATAATCGTCAACGCTTTTGCCCCCTTTTACCTCATGAAAAAAATCTTTATACTGTAACAACTGCTCATAAACTTCCTGCTCCATAGGTGGCAGTTTTCTGTAAATACCAGCATCGAAAATACAGTAAAAAGACTGCTTTTTATTTCTTCGTAATACAATTAACAGCTTTAAAAGCACCTTTAATGAAGGGTAAGATTGGTTTTGCCAATAACAAACATTAGTTGCATCTACATAGTAAGTCATTTCATTAGGGGGTGTAACAA
>JAHDHV010000004.1 GCA_020631155.1 Bacteroidota bacterium
TTTCAGACCCTATTTTCGGCGAGGGTTTCAGTAGTATTTAAACACATTTACCCCCCTAAACAAACCAACTCAACATTCAAAGAAACTATTGTTTTAATTTGTGTAAGTACCTAGACAAAATTAATGTTACAATAGTAAAAGACTAAACTCCTCATTTCTAATACTTTAGCACAAAATTGTGCACAATTAAATAGTGCTTGGCACTTACCCTTTTAAATTTCCACATTACAAATGTCCTCTTTAGATGTAATTAATCACTGTTATTGGTCATAATTATGTAATTTATTTGCAAAAACCATGCGTAAAATTCAATAAATAAATGCATTTTGTTTTAGGTCTCAACATTTCTGCTTTAGGTGCAAAAAAAAGGCTCCATGTAATCTATTTAATAAATATGCTAAAACCCTAAAACATTACTATTTAATTAATTTATTGGCAAGTACAATATAACAAATAGGTTTCAAATTTTTTATAAAAAAAATATTCACAAATTTACTTTTTCAAAATACATAATCATTTATCATAATTTGATACTCATCTATTTTTAAAAAAAATAACCCATTCCAATAGTTATCTATTCACAAGCATTTTGAAGCAAAAAATAGCATTTGTAGATGTAAGAAAGTCTTTTCATAAGCATTAGAACTATCTAATAAATGAATTATCTTTGCTCAGAACATAGCCCAAGCTATAGACAAATACAAAAAAAGTGTCATTTGTTTTTTAGAGGTTTATGTTCAACTAATTCATACTTACTTGCTACTTGTTATAATCCTCCCCTGTTTTTTTTTATTTTTTTTTATAAACAAAACATTCTTAACATTATGAAGAGAATAATTTTACTTATCTTCTTTCTCTTAATCGGTGGATTGAGTATTGATGCACAGGCAAGAAACTGTGGTACTATGGAGCATTTAGATTATCTTAAACAACAAGACCCTAACTTAGATAGTCGGATGATGCAAATAGAGCAACATACCAACAAATTTTTGAAAAACAGCTCACAAGAAAAAGCAGCAGGTATTATCACTATTCCAGTAGTTGTACACATTTTACATCGCACCAATGCAGAAAACATTAGTGATGCTCAAGTTTTGTCACAAATTGATGTATTGAATGAGGATTTTAGAAGAACTAATGCGGATGCGAATGGTAAGTGGAGCCAAGCTGCTGATATTGAAATCGAATTTTGCATGGCTACGGTAGACCCTAATGGTAATGCAACTGATGGTATTAACCGTAAAAGCACTACTAAACGTTCTTGGCGTACTAATGACGATATGAAAAAATCATCTAAAGGTGGTGTAGACCCTTGGCCAACTGACCAATATTTGAATATGTGGGTTTGTAATCTTGCTAATGGTATTTTAGGTTATGCTCAATTCCCAGGTGGCAGTGCTGCAACTGATGGGGTTGTTATGTTATACAATGCCTTTGGTAGAGTAGGTACATTAAACTCAACTTATAACTTAGGTCGTACTACGACTCACGAAGTTGGTCACTGGTTGAACTTGCGTCATATTTGGGGTGATGGTGGTTGTAGCGTGGATGATTATGTATCTGACACACCTGAATCAGATGGAGCTAACTACGGTTGTGCAACAAGTCATTCTTCTTGTGGCAGTGCAGATATGGTAGAAAACTACATGGATTATTCTGATGATGGATGCATGAACTTATTTACTAGTGGTCAAAAAAGCAGAATGAGAGCTTTATTTGCGGCTGGTGGTTTTAGAGCAGCTTTAGCTAATTCAGCAGCTTGTGGCGGTAGCACTGGCGGCGGTGGCGGCGGTGACCCAACGCCTACTTGTAACGATGGTATGCAAAATGGTGATGAAACTGGTGTTGACTGTGGTGGTAGCTGTACTGCTTGTGATACTGGCGGCGGCGGCGATACTGGTGGCAGTTGTGATGCGCCTACTGGTTTAGCTTCTTCACCTGCTGGTAAAGGTAAAAAACTTAAAGCTAATTTAAGCTGGGATGCAGTTAGCGGTGCTAGTAGCTATACGGTTGAATTACGTACACAAGGCGGTAGCTGGAGCAGTGGTTCAACTACTGGCACATCTATACAAGCAAGTGGTATCAGTTCAGGTACTGTTTACGAATGGCGTGTACAAGCTGATTGCTCTGACTGGTCGGCTATTGCTTCCTTTGTAGGCGGTCAAAGCGGTCGTCTTGCCGAAGGTGCAGAAGGCGAAACTACTCCATTAAGCATTTCTGTTTATCCTAATCCTGCTGTTGATCAAATCAATGTTACCTATGATAATTTCAATGCTAATGAGGTATTAACTCTTAGCGTTTACGACATTTGGGGAAGATTAGTATCACAAGAAAGAGTAACACCTAATACTTTCCAAAATAGCAAAGCATTAGATATTTCTGGCTTAAATAGCGGTTCTTACATCATTCACTTGGATAATGGTCAAGAACAAGCCACTCAAAAATTCGTTGTATTCTAAATACTTAATTGGTTTTATTATTACTGTCTTTGTATAAATGAGAGACAGTTGAACGGGAAGCTTTTTAACTAAAAGGCTTCCCTTTTTGTTTATATGATGCTTAGAGGTTGTCTTGATTTTATCGTTTGGCTTAAAAAATGCGTCTTTTGCCCCCAAATTTCGCCTTTTTATCGGTACGTAGTTCTACTATGCACCTCAAAAAACGCTACATTTGGTAACAAAATCCATCATTTTCAGCTTCAAAAACAAAATCAAGATAACCTCTTAGTCATACTTATTTTTATTGTAGTTTTGTGTAAAAAGAATCAATTTGTAGAATTATTTTATTTATAGAAGTGTTTAAAAACTTGTGAACGCTACTTTTTTCAGATAAAAAACGCCATCAACTATGTTAAGACTCCCTTACGGCATCAGCAATTTTAAAACCTTAGTTACAGAGGGCTACCATTACGTAGACCGCACTTCTTATGTGGAACTGCTAGAAAATCTCGACCCTCGTTATTTATTTTTTCTTCGCCCAAGAAGATTTGGAAAAAGTCTGTTTATTTCGCTCTTACAACACTACTATGGGCTAGAACATAAAAAGGATTTTCAAACCTTATTTGGGAAATATTATATTGGCAAAAATCCAACACCAAATGTCAATAAATATTTGGTATTAAAAATTGATTTTAGTCGTGTTGATAGTACAAGTAAAGAAAGTACTTTTGAGGGATTTGTGAGTAACATTAAGGAAAGTATTTTGCAATTTTTAACTACTTATTCTTCTTTTTTTACAGAAAAAGATAAAGTAAGGGTTTCTGAAAAAAATGCTCCAAACAGTTTAATGATAGCGTTCTTTCTTATTGTTCAAGAAAAAAAAATCACCCAAAAAATCTATCTTTTAATTGATGAATACGACCATTTTGCCAATGAACTAATCGCTTTTGATATAGATAATTTCTCCAATATTGTGAGTAGAAATGGATATGTGAGAAAGTTTTATGAAACCATCAAAGTAGCAACACATGATGGCATTGTTGACCGAATATTTATTACGGGGGTCTCTCCTATTACACTGGATAGCCTAACGAGTGGCTTTAACATTGCTACAGGTCTTACTATTTACCCCAATTTCAATGAAATGATGGGGTTTACAGAGCAAGAAGTTAAGTTTTTCTTTGATAATATTGATTTTCCGAAAGAAAAAATGCCTGATACCTTAGCCAATATAAAAAAGTGGTATAATGGCTATTTATTTCATGAAAATGCCCAAAACACATTATACAATCCTGATATGGTACTCTCTTTTCTTCATCATTATACGCTTTTTAAGGAGATACCTAAAAATTTGCTTGCACCAAATATCGCTAGTGATTATGGCAAAATCAAACGACTGTTTAATATTAATGACAGACAGCAAAATTGGAAAACACTAGAAAAAATTATTGAAAATGGAAAAATATCTGCTAAACTGACGAGGGAATTTAGCTTTGAGAAAGTTTTTGATAAAAATGATTTTGTTAGTCTGCTCTTTTATCTTGGGCTATTGACCGTCAAAGGCAGTTTTTTTGATAGAACCATATTTACCATTCCCAATTATGTGATCAAAATGCTCTATTTTGACCATTTCCAGCAACTCATTATGGATAAGGCGCAGCTCACATCCGACGAAGTGCAACTCGAAGAACATATTTTTGAACTTGCTCAATACAATCGAATCCATCCTTTTTTAGCAGTCGTTGAACGCATTTTGAAAAGCCTTTCTAGTCGCGATGCGCTCAAATTTGATGAGAAGCATTTGAAAGTTATTTTTACTTCCCTATTTTATGTCACAGGCATTTACACCATTCAAAGCGAGTTTGCTGTTGGGCGAGAGCATGTAGATTTATTTCTTGCACGCCGTCCACCCTATGAACCACCCTATCAATTTGTTTTTGAGTTAAAATATTTAAAAAAATCAGGAGAAAAGCAGTTGGAAACGGTAAAAAAAGAAGCAACTCAGCAACTCAAAAAATACCTACAGCACGAAACTTTTGCTCCATTAAACGACCTCAAAGCTTATGTTGTTGTATTTGTGGGAACAGATGTAAAAGCAGTGGAAGTGTTGAGATAAATTTTCCTAAATAAAAAACGCCATCAACTATGTTAAGACTCCCTTACGGCATCAGCAATTTTAAAACCTTAGTTACAGAGGGCTACCATTACGTAGACCGCACTTCTTATGTGGAACTGCTAGAAAATCTCGACCCTCGTTATTTATTTTTTCTTCGCCCAAGAAGATTTGGAAAAAGTCTGTTTATTTCGCTCTTACAACACTACTATGGGCTAGAACATAAAAAGGATTTTCAAACCTTATTTGGGAAATATTATATTGGCAAAAATCCAACACCAAATGTCAATAAATATTTGGTATTGTGTATTAATTTCAGTTCTGTTAATACAGCCAATCATGAAAGTACATTTGAAGGCTTTTTAAATAGTGTACGTTTAGGTATTAAAGCTTTTTTTCAATCATATAATCAATTTTTCACTAAAGAAGATGAAGATGTGCTAAATATGCATCAGCCTAATGAGTTGATGTTAAATTTTTTAAGTATTGTTAATGGCAAAAAAACAGGGCGAAAAATTTACCTTTTAATTGATGAATACGACCATTTTGCCAATGAACTAATCGCTTTTGATATAGATAATTTCTCCAATATTGTGAGTAGAAATGGATATGTGAGAAAGTTTTATGAAACCATCAAAGTAGCAACACATGATGGCATTGTTGACCGAATATTTATTACGGGGGTCTCTCCTATTACACTGGATAGCCTAACGAGTGGCTTTAACATTGCTACAGGTCTTACTATTTACCCCAATTTCAATGAAATGATGGGGTTTACAGAGCAAGAAGTTAAGTTTTTCTTTGATAATATTGATTTTCCGAAAGAAAAAATGCCTGATACCTTAGCCAATATAAAAAAGTGGTATAATGGCTATTTATTTCATGAAAATGCCCAAAACACATTATACAATCCTGATATGGTACTCTCTTTTCTTCATCATTATACGCTTTTTAAGGAGATACCTAAAAATTTGCTTGCACCAAATATCGCTAGTGATTATGGCAAAATCAAACGACTGTTTAATATTAATGACAGACAGCAAAATTGGAAAACACTAGAAAAAATTATTGAAAATGGAAAAATATCTGCTAAACTGACGAGGGAATTTAGCTTTGAGAAAGTTTTTGATAAAAATGATTTTGTTAGTCTGCTCTTTTATCTTGGGCTATTGACCGTCAAAGGCAGTTTTTTTGATAGAACCATATTTACCATTCCCAATTATGTGATCAAAATGCTCTATTTTGACCATTTCCAGCAACTCATTATGGATAAGGCGCAGCTCACATCCGACGAAGTGCAACTCGAAGAACATATTTTTGAACTTGCTCAATACAATCGAATCCATCCTTTTTTAGCAGTCGTTGAACGCATTTTGAAAAGCCTTTCTAGTCGCGATGCGCTCAAATTTGATGAGAAGCATTTGAAAGTTATTTTTACTTCCCTATTTTATGTCACAGGCATTTACACCATTCAAAGCGAGTTTGCTGTTGGGCGAGAGCATGTAGATTTATTTCTTGCACGCCGTCCACCCTATGAACCACCCTATCAATTTGTTTTTGAGTTAAAATATTTAAAAAAATCAGGAGAAAAGCAGTTGGAAACGGTAAAAAAAGAAGCAACTCAGCAACTCAAAAAATACCTACAGCACGAAACTTTTGCTCCATTAAACGACCTCAAAGCTTATGTTGTTGTATTTGTGGGAACAGATGTAAAAGCAGTGGAAGTGTTGAGATAAATTTTCCTAAATAAAAAACGCCATCAACTATGTTAAGACTCCCTTACGGCATCAGCAATTTTAAAACCTTAGTTACAGAGGGCTACCATTACGTAGACCGCACTTCTTATGTGGAACTGCTAGAAAATCTCGACCCTCGTTATTTATTTTTTCTTCGCCCAAGAAGATTTGGAAAAAGTCTGTTTATTTCGCTCTTACAACACTACTATGGGCTAGAACATAAAAAGGATTTTCAAACCTTATTTGGGAAATATTATATTGGCAAAAATCCAACACCAAATGTCAATAAATATTTGGTATTAAAAATTGATTTTAGTCGTGTTGATAGTACAAGCAAAGAAAGTACTTTTCAAGGTTTTTTGAGAAATGTGAAAAGAGGAGTTAACAAATTCATGGCTGCTTATCCACATATCTTTGACGAAAAAGATAGAATGACTATTCTAAATGCAAATGCCCCAAATATTTTATTGTTGGATCTATTTGATATAATGGACAGAAAAAAAATCACCCAAAAAATCTACCTTTTAATTGATGAATATGACCATTTTGCCAATGAACTAATCGCTTTTGATATAGATAATTTCAGCAATATTGTGAGTAGAAATGGATATGTGAGAAAGTTTTATGAAACCATCAAAGTAGCAACACATGATGGCATTGTTGACCGAATATTTATTACGGGGGTCTCTCCTATTACACTGGATAGCCTAACGAGTGGCTTTAACATTGCTACAGGTCTTACTATTTACCCCAATTTCAATGAAATGATGGGGTTTACAGAGCAAGAAGTTAAGTTTTTCTTTGATAATATTGATTTTCCGAAAGAAAAAATGCCTGATACCTTAGCCAATATAAAAAAGTGGTATAATGGCTATTTATTTCATGAAAATGCCCAAAACACATTATACAATCCTGATATGGTACTCTCTTTTCTTCATCATTATACGCTTTTTAAGGAGATACCTAAAAATTTGCTTGCACCAAATATCGCTAGTGATTATGGCAAAATCAAACGACTGTTTAATATTAATGACAGACAGCAAAATTGGAAAACACTAGAAAAAATTATTGAAAATGGAAAAATATCTGCTAAACTGACGAGGGAATTTAGCTTTGAGAAAGTTTTTGATAAAAATGATTTTGTTAGTCTGCTCTTTTATCTTGGGCTATTGACCGTCAAAGGCAGTTTTTTTGATAGAACCATATTTACCATTCCCAATTATGTGATCAAAATGCTCTATTTTGACCATTTCCAGCAACTCATTATGGATAAGGCGCAGCTCACATCCGACGAAGTGCAACTCGAAGAACATATTTTTGAACTTGCTCAATACAATCGAATCCATCCTTTTTTAGCAGTCGTTGAACGCATTTTGAAAAGCCTTTCTAGTCGCGATGCGCTCAAATTTGATGAGAAGCATTTGAAAGTTATTTTTACTTCCCTATTTTATGTCACAGGCATTTACACCATTCAAAGCGAGTTTGCTGTTGGGCGAGAGCATGTAGATTTATTTCTTGCACGCCGTCCACCCTATGAACCACCCTATCAATTTGTTTTTGAGTTAAAATATTTAAAAAAATCAGGAGAAAAGCAGTTGGAAACGGTAAAAAAAGAAGCAACTCAGCAACTCAAAAAATACCTACAGCACGAAACTTTTGCTCCATTAAACGACCTCAAAGCTTATGTTGTTGTATTTGTGGGAACAGATGTAAAAGCAGTGGAAGTGTTGCGGTAACATCGTTTATCCTACTATTTTCTAGCTTTTTCATACATTTTTTTTTAGGTATCCCAATATTTCCCTATCTTGATGGCGACTATAAACAGAGGCATAAAACTACTCAATAATTAAATTTGCTGTAAGATTTAATAACAAGTAAATTGTCTTAAATCTCAAGTCTTATGCCTTAAATCTTATATCTAAAAAAAAGCAGTCCTATATGAAACACTTAAATTATCTATTTATCTTATGTATTGGCTCACTTTGCCTACTTACATTCACCATCAGCAGTTGTAGTGATGATGATGAGCCTACACCATCCGAAAACGTCATTCAATTTTCGGCTACTGATGCCAACATTCAAGCAACTGTAGAGGCCGCTTTAATCAATGCTCAAGAAGATGACATTTTCGAGTTTGAGGCAGGCACTTACTCATTCACCTCTACCCTATCTTTGGATGCAGTCAACAATGTCACCATCAGAGGGGCAGGGCGTGAGCAAACCATACTTGATTTTTCTGGACAAACAACTGGTGCAGAAGGTATCAAAGTGACAGATGTAAGTATGTTTTTGATCTCCGATCTTACCATTCAAGATACAGGAGGCGATGGCATCAAAACAAAAGATTCGGATGGTATTACTTTCCGCAATGTAGGTGCAATTTGGACGGGCGAAGTTGGTGAACATAATGGTGCTTATGGCATTTATCCTGTATTGTGTAGCAATGTAATGATTGAAAATTGTTATGTAAAAGGGGCTTCAGATGCAGGCATTTATGTTGGCCAATCTGATAAAGCTATTGTGAAAAATTCTACTGCTGAGTTCAATGTAGCAGGCATCGAAATTGAAAATACAACTAATGCGGATGTTTATGGCAATACGGCATCTCGTAATACTGGCGGCATCTTGGTATTTGATTTACCGGGACTCACCAAATCGGGAAGCAAAGTAAGGGTTTTTGACAACACCATTGTTCAAAATGACCATGCTAATTTCGCGCCAGAAGGAAATATAGTTGGTAATGTATTGCCGGGTACGGGCGTTATGGTGTTGAGTACACAGGAGGTAGAAATTTTCAACAATACCATTACTGAAAATAATACAATGGGCGTAGGTGTGATTAGTTATGTTGTTTTGGAAGAAAGCTATGACGATCCTGATTTTAATCCTTATCCTACAGGCATCAATATTCATGGCAATACCTTTGAACGTAGTACCAATATTCCTGCACAAACAACGCCTATCGGTGCTTTGATGGTGGTACAGTTCCCTGATAATAACATTCCTGATATTTTATACGATGGAATCGTTAGCCCTGATGCAACAGGCGCAGATAGCGAAAAAATTTGTTTAAGTGGCAATGTAAATGCTCGTTTTGCAAATCTGGATGTCGCCAATTTATTCCAAAATCTGAGTATGGACGCTACCCCACATGATTGCCAACATGAATCACTGCCAATCGTAGAAGTAACCGCTCCGTAATTATTTTGGAGTTTGGAAGGTTTTAAGGTTTTTATCATCTTTAATATTATTTTAAAACAATACCTATCACCTTATTAATCAGAATTATACAAGACTCATTTGAATGATTATTTTTTCTTTTAAAAAATAAAAAAGCTGTTGTTATAAACATAACAACAGCTTTTTTTATAAAAATAGAGTTATTTTCTACCATATCCGAAATCAAAAAATCTCCTATCTCACGTCTCCCGTCTCACATCTCCCGTCTCTTTTACTCAAACACATTCACAAAGCCTTTAAAAGTTTTGGTGCAACTTTCATCGTTATTTTTTAATGCGGTGAGGGTGAAAAAATATTCTCCACCTTTTTGATAAGTATAGGTTGGATTTTCCTTTGTAGAACTATTGCCATCGCCAAAATCCCAGAGCAAAGAATCATAGTGCCCGATAGAAGCATTATTAAATTGAACGGTTAAGCCATCTACACTATAATCAAAACCCACCTCAATATCACAAGTTTCGGTTTCTTGCTCTGTTGCACTTGCCTCCTCGCCCTCCGCTAAAATTTCTACGCGCTTGCAAAGCTGGTCTTCACAGCCTGTTGCTGCGCTTTGCGTAGTGAGGCAAACCTTAAATGTGCCTTTTGAATCATAATGGTGATTGAACTGTTCTTTATCCCGAATTACTTTATTGCCTTCTCCCATTGACCACCAAAGCGCATCGTAGTCGCCATCCGAAAGATTGACCAATTCAACGCTATTGCCATCAGTGGTAAAGGTAAAATCTGCTTCAATATCACAACTGCCTACCTCAATTTCTTCGTCAATTTTTATACAAGACCCATCTTCTAATTCCAGCACCAAAGCAACTGTATAAGTCCCCGCATCCGAGTAGGTATAAGTTGGATGATTGAGAATTTGGAAGCTATTATTGCCCAATTCCCAAAGGCTGCTTTTATAGGCTACCGAACTGGTATTGAGCAGTTGTATTTCCAAACCTTTTTGGGCAATATCAAAAGAAGGGAGTTGTAAAGATACTTGTTTTGTGTCGAAAAAAGTACAGTTTTTTTCTTGTTTGGATAAATTGCCTACTAGGTCAAAATGCAATACATTGTTTGTTGCTCCATCAAATGTTGTGCCGTCAAAGTGTAGTTTTTCGACCTTATTTTTGTCAATTTTAATACTGATGGATTGATTCGCTGCTTTGCGTTTTTTATTAGTTGGATTAATAAAATGGGAAATTGTATTGCCTCCACACTGAAAGAGCGCGTATACTTTATGATCAAGAGTAGAAAAGTCGAAGTTGCTATGGTCAAAATTGGGGCTAGTGAATAAAACAACCTCTGCATAAGCTGGCAAATATCCATTTTTAGGCGCAAGCAATTGTCCACCTTTTTTAATGGTTTTGTTGATGGCTTCTAGTGTTTTTTCAGTAGCTTCATCGCTACAGATGCCTTGCCATTTAGCTTTACTGCTCCAAGTTATTTTCATCTTCTCTATTTCAATCACTTGGTTGGCAACAACAAACTGAATGGCTTCATTATCAGCGTTTTGTTCGCCGCATCCTTGCCAAATTTTGTGGATGACTACATACTTACTGCCTTCTGCCTCACAGCTAACGCGCTCATCTTTGATGCGTACTTCTTCGGAAAACGATTTGTTACAGTCGCCATTTTTAACCTTCACACTCACTTCATAAGTACCTGATGCTTTATATTGATGGGTAGGATTCAATTTGTTAGACGTGTTACCATCGCCAAAATCCCACTGGATAGCCTCATAGGTATCTGTGGGAAGTATAAACTGGCTCAAATAACCTGTGTTTTTTACCTCAAAATTGGCACTTAATTTATCACAGGCCAAACCAATGGCTAGGTTTTTGCAATGTTGGCTTTTGCAGTTGGTATCGGGATTGCTAACTGTGCGGCATACTTTATAGGTGCCTGTTTTTTTGAATTTGTGGGCAGCATCTTTAAGTTTGACAGTTTCTTCATTAATTGTCCATGTTGTTTGAACGTTTTTGGTTGTTGCATAGCTAAAAGTAGCTGTCAGTTTATGAATGGAGTAGTTAAAATCTGCTTGGCAAGCCCTTATTTCTTGGCTTCCTAATCCCCACAAAATCATCATTGTACATGTAGTAATTATCCATATTGACCGTTTCATCCCAGTAAATTTATATTTAACCCAAGCAATAACATTCCCTTTGCGAATATAAAGTGATTATCAACTTGTTACAAATGTTTTTTTAAATTAGACTATGTTTGTGCTTGTTATTATGGCTTTTTTATAGCAAAAAAAATAAAATAATACTTTTTCAAACATCTAAAAATCGAATATTTCAACTACAAAAATCAACCAATTATATTATATACTTACTTTTCATCTTATTATTACTAACATTATATAAAAAATAGATTTGAAACATTACTAAGTACCTAATTTTGAGGCTTTACATAGAAAATAAAATGTTAAAACGATTATCCTTCAACTAGCTGTTAACTATTTATATAACAAAATGCACCCACACTTATATATCTACTTGACTAAGTAGCTGCTATCTTAAAGCTTTTTTAATACATTGCATAACTATCAACAAAATACATTTCCTTCTCTTTTACAAATAAAAGTGAAATTATTTAATTTTAAATTAGCAAACATAAACACAATATCAATCTATTTTCCCATAAAAAAAAGTATTTATTTTCTATAACAAAAAATGATAAAATATAATCAGTTGTAAAACAAAATTAATAATATACAAACTATAGTTAATCAGTTTTATTAGGCTTATGGCAAGATTTTTGAATCTTAACAATAGTCAAGGTAAAAAACAACTTAAATGTTTAGCAATGAATCGAACAGTCACTCTTACGCACTTACTCCTCATAAGTGCATTTTTATTGATCAATAGCTTTACAATTTCAGCACAGACGACCCCAACCGCTACCAATGACGACACAACAACCCTTAGCAATACCCTCGTTACGATTGATGTGTTAGAAAATGACTCGGAAGGTGACTCCCGAATTAGCTTAGTTGGCATTGTAAACGACCCTACGAATGGTACTGCTATTCCAATTACCTCAAATGGTACTATCTTATATACCCCTAATACTGGCTTTATAGGTGAAGATGAATTTACTTACCAAATTTCTGATGAGGAAGGTGATTTGGCGCAAGCAACTGTTACTATCAGCATTACTTCTGAAGACCCACCACCCAATACTAACAATGTATCGGCGACCGATGATGAGGTGACCGCCACAGCAGAAGAACCTACACAAATTGATGTATTGAGAAATGATACAGGCGATAATTTAACTGTTGGGATTACGGCACTGCCCGAAAATGGGGCAGCTGTTGTGAATGATGATAATACCATCACCTATACCAGTGATGCAGGTTTCAGCGGCAGGGATGAACTGACCTATGAAATTGAAGATGATGCTGGTAATACGGCTAGGGCTACCGTTACGATTGAAGTAACTGTACCTACTCCACCAGCAAGTAATGTATCGGCAACAGATGATAGTGCAGAAGCTTTCGAAAGTATGCCTGTACAGATTGATGTATTGAACAATGATACAGGGGACAATTTGACGGTTAGCATTACAACCAACCCCAATAATGGTTCGGCTTCTGTCAACAATGATAATACCATTACCTATACTTCTAATGCAGGCTTTAATGGAATAGACCAACTAACCTATGAAATTGAAGATGATGCAGGAAATACAGCTAGTGCAACAGTAACCATTGGCGTAGTAATTCCCGATCCTGCTTTAATGGCTGTAGATGATGTGGTTACAACTAATACATTACAACCTAGAGTTATTGATGTATTAGCAAATGATCAAAATATACTTGGTGGTAGTAATGATCAACTATTTGTTAGCGGTATTACTACACCTCCTAGTAATGGTTCAGCTACGGTCAATAATGATAATACCATTACCTATGTGTCTAATGCTGGTTTTTCTGGTACAGATGAATTGGTCTATGAGATCGGAATTGCTCAGGGGGATACGGATAGAGCTACGGTAACAATCACTGTAGAAGGTGTGCCCTCAAGTGTGGTAGCGGTAGACGATGCGATTACCACAGATACACAGCAGCCTAGAGTAGTGAATGTTTTGGACAATGATACAGGTGAAAATCTAGTAGTGACCATCACTACGCCCCCTAATAATGGTTCGGCAAATGTTAATAATAACAACAGCATTACCTACATTTCCAATACAGGTTTTGCTGGTACGGATCAACTAACCTATACAGCCACTAATTCACAAACCAACGAATCGGCTAGTGCAGTGCTAACCATCACGGTAAATGCAGTTGTGGCCGATCCGCCTGTGGCAAATGATGATGCGACACAGATGGAGCAAAATACCACGACGACCATTTTGGTGTTGAATAATGATCAAGGCAATAATTTAAGTGTTAGCATCAATACAACTCCTGCCAATGGTACGGCGACTGTTGCTGCTAATAGTGCGATTAACTATACGCCTAGTGCAAATTTTACAGGTACAGATATTTTTACTTATCTGCTCACCGATACAGAAAGCGGTTTAACGACTACTGCACAGGTCACTGTTACTGTAATTGGAACAACAAATCCACCTACGGGCAATCCTCCTGTGGCAAATGATGATGCAACCCCAACTTTGATTAATACTACGGTTAATATTCTTGTTTTAGATAATGATACAGGAAGTAATGTACAATTAAGCATTAATCAAAATCCTGCTAATGGTTCGGTCAATATTAATGCAGATAATACCATTAGTTATACTCCAAATAACAATTATGTAGGTACAGACCAGTTTGTTTATACTTTAACAGATACGGAAACCAATTTATCTGATGATGCAACGGTAACGGTCACTGTAACAGGTACGCCCGGCGGTGGCAATGATGGACCTACTGCTGTTGACGATCAAACAATTACCAATATCAACACTGCTGTAGACATACAAGTATTGAGTAATGATTCTGGTAATGGTGTGATTATCGCGCCTGGTGGAATTTCGGTGCCTGCCAATGGTACGGCTTCCTTAAAATTGGGCGGCACAATTACTTATACCCCTAATGATAATTTTGTGGGTGTAGATGCTTTTTCTTATCAAATTGTCGATCAAAATGGCTTAACAGCAACCGCTATGGTCACTGTTGATGTAGTACAAACAGATAATCAAGCTCCAAATATTGCCAATATTAGCCGATGTACCGAACCTCTAACTCCTGTTACTATTTGCCACAACTGGACAGACCCTGACGGGGATGAGGTAGAAATTAATATTGATGAAAGTCATACAACCTTTAATTGCAGCTTGACTTTATTAAGTGATAGCTGTTTTAGATATACACCGCTCCCCGGTTTCTTTGGCACAGATACGGTGTTTTTGGTGGTTTGCGACAAGCAACTGCCTCCACTTTGCTCAACTTCCAATGTTATTGTACATGTGGGTTGTGTCGCACCTAATGCCAACCCTGATAATGTAAGTATCAATGAAAATTTAGTAGTCATTAACGGCAGCCAAAGCAATGATACGAATGGTTACGATGGCATTGCGATTCCTGTGACTAGTAATGATAACGATCCTTGTGGAGCAACTTCGCTTAGTGTGAGTACGATTCTTCAAGCTCCGCAAAATGGTACTGCCGTTCCCAATGGTGGGATTATTCAGTATACGCCAAACAGTGGTTTTGGTGGCACAGAAATTTTACAATATGTTACTTGTAATAACTGCCCTGTTTGTGATACAACAACAGTGACCATCCAAGTACAACCGCAATTTATTTGCAATCTTGATCAAAATACTTGTATTCCGCCGTTTAACGCCACAGAGCTATGCCCCCAATTTTGTAATGTAGATGCTACTGTGTCTACCTCTCGCGTTTCCTTCTTCGGAACAGCAGGCACCATTACCCCGAACAATGCCAACAATTGTTTTAGCTATGTGCCTCCGCCTTCTTTTGGCACAACGGAAGTGATTTCTTTTGTGGCTTGTGATGCAAATAATGCTTGCGATACAACCCGAATAACGGTGACTATTGACCCCGCTTGTGGCGAAAGTCCCCCTATTGCCAATGACGATACAAGAAATACCGAGCTAGGGCAAACCTTACTGATTAATGTTTTAGATAATGATAATGAGTTGGATGGACAAGATTTAATTATTTCAGGAATTATAAGAAATCCTAGTTGTGGAGCCGCAGTAATTAGCAATAATGGTACGAATGTCACTTATACGGCTAATGCCACTTGCGATCAGGAAAATGATTCCTTCGACTATGTGATTTGCGATCCGACAGCTTTGTGTGATACCGCAACGGTATTCATCAACTTTGATCCGATCATCACACCACCTGACCCGCCAGACCCACCAAATCCGCCTAGTGACTGTGAGTTTGAATCGCAGTTTTGTACAGAGCCTTTCCGCCCTGTAGAAATATGTGTTCAGTTCTGTGAATTAACAGGCGACAGCATCCAAGTGATCAGTGCAGAAACTACCTTTAACTGTAGCATTACCTTGCTTAATGATACTTGTATCCGCTATACGCCTCTCCCCGGTTTTGTAGGTGGTGATACGGTCAGTATTTTAGGTTGTAATGCCATTAATGAATGTGAAACGGTTCGCGTAAATGTTAATACAGGCTGCGCCAATCCAATCGCAGTAGACGATGCCATTGAAGTGCCTAGCAATCAAACTAGAAGCATTACAGTACTGGAAAATGACACCGATCCTTGTGGGGATTTGCTGAATACAACTATTCTTGGAAATGCCAGCAATGGTACGTCTTTTGTTAATAGCGATGGTACCATTACCTATACCTCCAATGAGGGTTATCAAGGAGCAGATCAAATTACCTATATCGCTTGTAATCAGTGTGATGATGACGGTGGGCCGCGCTGTGATACGGCGGTGGTCAATATTACTGTAACAGATGATGGTGGCGGCAATCCTACTCCTGTGGTTTTGGATGCCGAACCTGATGTAGTACAAACGCCTTACAACACCCCTATTTCTATTCCTGTTACCAATAATGATTCTGGAAATAACCTAGTAGTTACCACCACAATTGAACCTGAATCGGGTACGATTGTAAATAATGGTGATGGCACAATTACTTATACTCCTGAACCTGATTTTTCGGGAGAAGATTACTTTTTTTATCAGGTTTGTGATGGTGGCAATCGCTGTGAGGAAACCATTGTGAGCGTTACAGTATTGCCTAATAATAATGCAAATACGCCCCCTATTGCCAATAATGATGTAGCCATTACAGATGAAGATGAACCAGTTGCCATTCCTGTTTTGGTAAATGATAACGATCCTGAAAATACAAACTTAACAGTAACTACCATTGTAGAACAACCTAATAATGGTACGGCTACGCCAAATGCCAATGGTACGGTTACTTATACTCCTGATCCAAATTTTATTGGAGAAGATGATTTTAGTTATGTTGTTTGTGATGCTGGAAACCCACAAGAATGTGATACAGCACAAGTAGGCATCAATGTAGGGGGCAACACCTTTACCAATGATCCGCCGGTGGCACAGGATGATGAGGCGATTATTGAACCGAATGTTGATGTAAGTATTCCTATCCTCAACAACGATAGTGACCCCAATGCCGACCCCATCACCGCAACCATTAGCTCACAGCCTGCTCATGGTACAGCAACCATCAGCCCAGGCGGTCAGTTGGATTATACTCCCGATCCTGACTATCAGGGGACGGATTATTTGACTTATGTTATTTGTGATAATGGGAATCCTGTATTGTGTGATACGGCTTATGTGCGAGTCACTATTGGCGATGGCAACCAACCGCCAAACCCACTAGATGATAATGCAACAACGCCAATTAATACGCCTGTATTGATTGATGTGATGAGTAATGATAGCGATCCTGATCATCCCAATAGTGAATTAGTGTTAACTATAGCAACACAGCCTACTAATGGGACAGCAATGTTATCAGGCAATATGCTCATTTACGAACCAAATAGCGGCCATCAAGGGTCTGATATGTTTACTTATCAGTTGTGTGATCCTGAAAATGATTGTGCAACAGCTACCGTTTTTGTAAATATTGTTACAGAAATTGAAGATATTGATGCCGAGCCTGATTTGGTGACTACTAATGTAAATATGCCGATTACCATTCCTATTTTAAATAATGATTTTGGAACGGATTTAGGCACGCCAACCGTATTGAATGGTCCTGATAATGGAACAGTGGTATCTATTAATCCAGAAACGGGTGATTTAACCTATCAACCGAATCCTGATTATACAGGCGAGGATTTTATTTTATACCAAATTTGCGATGCCAATAATAATTGTGATTCAACGCTTGTTTCCATTACCATTTTACCAGATATCACCCCTAATTTACCACCAACAGCTGGTAATGATGTAGCACAAACGCCAATGGGCAGCCCTATCAATATCCCTGTAACGGGCAATGATAGTGACCCAAATGGCGACCCAATAACTGTCACCGATATTGTTGACCGACCTGAAAACGGAACAGCAACACCAAATCCTGACGGCACCATTGATTATACACCAAACCCCGATTTTGAGGGTTGTGATATATTTACCTATACCATTTGTGATAATGCAACACCTCCGCTATGTGATACTGCATCCGTACAGGTAGAGGTTGGCAATGCCAGTTGCTTGAATATGCCTCCAATAGCAGTAGATGAACTATTGAGTGTTCCAATGAATACACCTATCAATATTCCCGTTTTAGCCAATAGCGATAGAGACCCAGACGGTGACCCGATAACGGTTCGCATTGGCTCTAATCCTGCTAATGGTACTTTGAGCAATACCGACAGCCCTAACGGAAACTATACTTATACCCCTAATCCCGATTTTTCAGGGGAAGATTTCTTTACTTACATCATTTGCGACAATGGACAACCTATTTTATGTGATACTGGATTTGTTACCATCACCGTAATGCCTGAACAAGATATTGATGCAGAACCAGACATTGAATTTACCAATATGAATGAATCGGTTACCTTTAACATTTTAACCAATGATGAAGGCACTAATATCACCATCACCGACATTCTTTCTAATCCAAAAAATGGAAATCTTATTGGTATTGATGAGGTGACAGGCGATGTAACTTATATTCCAGAAAATAATTTTACAGGAACAGATTATTTTGTTTATCAAATTTGCAATACAGATAATGAATGTGATACAACTACCGCATCCATCACTGTATTACCACCTAATACACCGAATTTACCGCCAACAGCAGGGGGTGATTTGGCAGAAACACTGCCTAATATACCTGTTGTTATTCCTGTAACGGGCAACGACAGCGATCCGAATGGCGATCCGTTAACCGTAACAGACATTACAACACCGCCTAGCAACGGTACAGTTACTCCAAATCCAGATGGTACAGTCACTTATACCCCTAACCCTGATTTTGAAGGCTGCGACCTGTTTGCTTATCTTGTTTGTGATGATGGCACGCCTCAGCTTTGTGATACGGCCTTTGTGGGTGTGAGTGTTGGCGATGTCAATTGCCTCAACAATCCACCTTTGGCATTTGACGATCGGGAAAATACTGAGGAAGCAACGCCTGTTCGGATAAATGTATTGAGAAATGGCGATATAGACCCTGATGGCGATAATTTAACCATCATTATAGGTACTGAACCGGGGAATGGACAAATTACAGAAATTGCAGGTCCTGTGTTTACGTATTTGCCAGATGAAGATTTTATTGGTGTAGACTATTTCAATTACATTATTTGTGATGATGGCCAACCAGTGTTATGTGATACCGCTACCGTATCCATTACGGTTAGTCCTTCTGGCTTAGATGCCGAACCTGATATTGATTTTACCCCTATCAATACTCCTGTTGATATTCTTGTTTTGGAAAATGATATTGGTACAGGTTTAGAAATTTCTGCCATTTTATCCAATCCTGATAATGGACAAATAGAATGGAACTCAAACGGTACGGTTACTTATACCCCTGATCCTGATTTTGTGGGAACAGATTATTTCCAATATCAGGTAACAGATACGGTTGGCGATACAGATTTTACGCTGGTCACCATCATTGTACTACCTGATAGCTTGGCAAATGTGCCGCCTAATGCAGTCAATGACGAAGCATTTACAGCACCTAATACACCCGTTCTCATTAGTCCATTAATGAATGATACCGACCCATTAGGGGGAGATACCATATTGATTACAGATATTACACAGCCCGAAAATGGTACAGTTGTCGTTAATCCAGACGGTACAATAACTTATACCCCTAATCCTGATGTCCTAAGCCCAATGGTTGATACCTTTACCTATGTAATTTGTGATAATGGCACACCAATTTTATGTGATACTGCCGTAGTTGCTGTGGGTATTGATTTAGAGCCACCGTTGAACTTATTCCCTGTAGCTCTTGACGATTCTACAGTAACCAATATGAATACACCAATTGATATTGATATCTTGGATAATGATTTTGATCCTGAAAATGGTCAGTTAACCATCACTGTATTAACCGATCCGCGACATGGTACAACACGCCCAGCCGAAGAGCCGGGTGTTTATAACTATTCGCCAGAGCCGGGATTTACAGGCATTGATTTCTTCACCTATGCCATTTGTGATGATGGTACTCCATCGCACTGTGATACCGCTTTTGTCACCATTATTGTACAAGGCGATACCGCACAAATCGGCATCATTACCCCCGAAGAAACACCCGA
Organism: Bacteroidota bacterium; assembly: GCA_020631155.1. GTDB lineage: Bacteria > Bacteroidota > Bacteroidia > Chitinophagales > UBA2359 > JAHDHV01. Next base: position 20,240 of record JAHDHV010000004.1, read on the forward strand.
TACGGTTTGTATTGGAAACTTCTTACCAGAGGGTTTTGTGATTGATACCATCATTGTAACTAGTGTACCTGAGAATGGTGTGCCCTTCTTCCCAATGGACAATGACAGTTGTATTGCCTACCAGCCAAATGATGATTTTGTTGGAGATGATGAATTTAGCATTGAGGTTTGTGATAGTACTGGAAACTGTATGCCTGTTAATGTGGATATTATTGTGCTAGAAGAACCAGATCCGCCGATTGCGGTGAACGATACGAGTTTTACAGATGTTAATACACCGATAGCCATTCCTGTTTTAGCCAATGATAGTGATCCTGATGATGATCCAATTGTTAGTGTCTCTATCTTAGAAGGGCCATTTGTAGAAGGAGCAACTGTACAACTTGATTCAGCAACGCTCGTAACGGTTTATATGCCTGCGGATGAATATGTAGGTACGGATTCGTTCAGCTACTTAATTACAGATTCAACAGGGATGATTAGTGATACGGCATGGGTATTTATCACCATTGATAGTATACCGCCAGAGCCACCAGAGCCACCAGAAATGGGTGACATCATTGCCACCATAGACCGCGATACCACAACGGTTGATCAGCCGATTTCTATTCGCGTATTGGACAATGACCAATTGCCTGATTCTAATGTGGTGAGCATTGATATTACAGTAGTGGATAACCCTATGGATGGAGCTGCTATTGTAAATGATAGCACCATCACCTACGCCCCACAAGATGGTTTTGTAGGAGTAGATACCTTTACGTACCGCCTTTGCGCTACGATGGAAAATGACTCCGTTATTTGTGATACGGCAGAGGTAATTGTTGTTATCCGTCCGAATCCTTCGGATGATTGCCAAGCAGAGTTCTCGGCAGGCTTCTCCCCTAATGAGGACGGCTTCAACGAGGAGTTTCTCATCGGCAATCTGGACGACCCCTGTTTTGATGATATTCCATTAAAGCTCATCATCTTCAATCGCTGGGGCGACATTGTTTATCTGATCAATAATTACAGCAATGATTTCGCATGGGATGGCACTTTCCAAAGAAACGGAAATCCCGTTCCTGATGGAACTTATTATTACCTTTTATGGTTTGAAATAGACGGAGAGGATAGAGACCAAAGCGGTTTCGTAGAAGTGAAACGTTGATGAATGGTTTTAGAGTTTGGAAAATTATAAAGTTCCAAGGTTTGATGAAGATTGTAAGACATTTAAAATGAGAACAGCAAAAAGTCTCCAATCTCCTGTCTCACATCTAACTATCTCTCTAAAAAAAATATCGTGTGATTTGAATTGGTAAAAATGCCTCTGCTCTTAGGAGCAGGGGCTTTTTTGTTTGTTGGATGTGGTGATATGGAGACACAAGATTTTGTGTCTCTACCCTTTACATTTATCATGTTTCAATGATTTTTTATTCCTTTTCAACAAACCTTTAATCATAGCAATGGCTTCATCGGCATTTATATGATAATCATTGAAAACAACCTTGCCTTTTTGATCGATTAAAATAATCCAGGGCGTGCCACCTGTTCGATAATTAGTTAAAATATGAGAACGATTACGTGTGCTGGCATCACCTACATCATGTCCCATTGGAATTTTTAGATCATAACGCTCCTGCGTTTCCTTCACTTTGTCCACCGTATTGATGCTTGCTCCTTCAAAAACCGTTTGCACACTTACAAATGCCACCTCATCATTACCCTCAAAGGCTTCTATCGTTTTTTGCAAAGTCGGAAAGCCATAGCGATGACAGCCGGGACACCAACTTTGAAAAGTCAACATAAATACCACCTTTCCTTCATAGTCCGATAGTTTTACCTCCTCCGTTGGATTTCCCTCCGCGTCTATCCACGATTGCACCTTCCATTCTGGAGCTTGTTTTCCAACTATACCGATTTTTCTTTTTTGCGCCCAACTGTTTTGATGGCTCAATAGTAAACACAGAAATACAAAAACGCCTATTAATTTTACTGGAAATAAATTCATATTTAGAAATTTAGCTTTTTAGACTTTTGGCTTTTTCGCTATTTGAAATTAGTAATTTAGATGTTAGCTTTTTGAAATTAGCTGTTAGCGTGTAAAAACCAAATACTAGTTTTTCAACTTAAAGTAGAAAATCAGTGAATTTTAGTAAAACCATTGTCGGCGAGTATACAGGGGAGTGATTTTTGAAGTTTGAGGGGATTTTTTAAAATATTTTTTTACTCAACTTATTCTTCTTTATCCTTATATTCATCTTCTTTGTTATCAATTACTTGTTTTTGAATTTCTATTTCTGAGATTAAACCTCTAAGTGTTCCATCTGAAATATTTGAATAATTCGATTTATCATAAATTGAGAGTAAATACACTTCTACTTTATCATTTTCTGCACTTATTTCATAAACATAAGTAATGACTCTCATTCCACCACTTTTACCTTTTCCTTTACTTTTTACAGCCAATCTAATCTTATAGGTTCTTTCTGTTATCTTTATTCCCTCATATGGATTTTCGATTAGTTTCGCTGCTAAATCAGCTAATTCAGTTTTTAGAGATTGATACTTCTTTAGTAGTTTTTTAGCATCTCGTTTAAATCTATCTGTTATAATTACAACAACACTCATTTAGCACTTTTTTGTTTTTTTAAATCAATCTAACTCTTCTAAAAAATCAGTTAGAAGTATTTTTTCTTGATTTCCTTTTATCATACTTTCTACTTCTTCATAGGCAGAAACCAAATTCGATTTCAAATCCTGATACTCTAAAAATTCCACAAAATTGTTGCTTATATTTAACCAATCCTCTATTGGAATTAAAACAGCAGTCTTGTTTCCATTCTGATCTATTAAATATTGTATATTAATATTAAGCTTCATTGTTTAAGCTTTTATCTAAAATAAAATTATGCTCCTATTTGGTTAACAAACAAAAGCTAAATGTGGTTCTATCATATCCTACACTATATGTCAGCTAAAAATCAAGTCAATCAACCAATAATTCCAAAAAAATCGGTGAATTTTAGTAAAGCAATTATCGGCGAGTATACAGGGGAGAGATTTTTGAAGCTTTGAAAGATTTTTTTGGATGAGTTCTTGGGAAAAACCGAAATAAGTGAGTTTATGCACATAGTTTTTCTCAAAGGATTTCTTTAAACTGTAATTCAAAGTCTTCAGCAGTTAAAACATTTATAGGTGGAAAATCAATATTTCTTAATACTTTAAATCCTCTATCATTGGAAATTATATAATCTGCATTTCCAGATATAGCACAATCAATAAATTTATTATCATCTTCATCATCTAACAGTCTCCACTTAAAATGAGGATTAATTTGGTAAACATTAGGCAACAGCAATAAGAAATCTAAAGTTGTATCTGTTCTTGCCAATCCATATCTTTCAGTTACTATTTCATGGTATTCATTTAGGATTTCTGTTGTAACACACAAATCATACTTTCCCTGAATTATGTATTGAAAAATCCAATGTAATCGAAAATGGGGAGCCAATGATACTAAAAAAACATTCGTATCTAATACTAATCATAATCTATTCATTTAACCAGCCCTCTAAATCGTCATTAGTAATATTTTTTTCTCTAATAACATTTTGAACATTATCAGTTAATTTATTAGCAAAAAACTCCGCCAATACTTTTTTTATTGCTATTAGATCTTTGTTTGAAAGATCAAATGAATAGACTTTCAATAACTCTAATTGGAGATTACTTAATTTTTTTGCTCTCATTCCTTCCATAAGCCAGTTTGTTTTAGGCAAAATTAATTTTAAATGCTTAATCTAATTTATTATGTGTCACTATTTTATTCAATAAAATTATGTCTTTATTTTAAGAACAAACAAAAGCTAAATGTAGTTCTATCATATCCTACACTATATGTCAGCTAAAAATCAAGTCAATCAAGCAATAATTCCAAGAAAATCAGTGAATTTCATCAAGAGCATTAAACAAATCACAGTCTCCCATCTCCTGTCTCAAATCTCCCATCTCATAAAAAAGAGCACAAAAAAAGGTTCTCCAAAAAATGAAGAACCTTTTTAGCGGTCCGGACGGGACTCGAACCCGCGACCCCCTGCGTGACAGGCAGGTATTCTAACCAACTGAACTACCGAACCTTCTCTTTTACAAGAGCGATGCAAATATACACTCTTTTCAGTCAATAATACAAGTTTTTTTCAAAAAAAGTTTCAAATTTTTTTTTTTCTTCTTAAAAATCTGATCCATAGCCTCATAAACTGTTGATTAGCTGATGGTTATGTTTTCTGTTAGAAACTTTTTTTGGCTAACCTTCTTTTTCAAACTAATTTTCGTTGATAGAAATAAGTAATTCTACAATAGTCAATTAAACCAGTCGCCTTTGTTATTTTGTCCTGTACTGCGTTGAAAAGCCTCGTCATAATTCCACTATGACTACATTTTTCGCCTTGTACAAAACAAAATCACTTTGGCTTTATGGTTCAATTGATTATTTACGCATTACTAGTACAAAAACCCCTTGAAATAGCGTACATTTGTAAAAAGTACATCTTAGGTAGTCACCTCCCTACCCTACCTAAATTAAGTAACTAGATAAAATTAGACAATACCTGAACTTACTATAAACTGTTAATAGTGAGTTTAATATCTCGAATCTTATGTCTTACGTCTAATTACTTATCACTCTTTTATAGACTCACACTATCACATGCTATGATGTTTCTTGACTTTGAAAAACCCATTGCCGATTTACACGAACAGCTAGTGCAGTTACAACAAATTGGTAATCAAACTAATAAGGATGTAACACAATTAATCACAGACCTGAGCAAACAGCTTCATACGACTAAAAAGAATATTTATACTAACCTTAGTCGTTGGCAGAAAGTACAATTATCTAGGCACCCAAAACGGCCTTATACCCTATTTTACATCCACCAAATATGCGATACTTTTACCGAACTGCACGGTGATCGCTACTACGGCGATGATAAGGCAATTGTGGGCGGTTTTGGCAAAATAGAAGATAAAACGGTCATGATTATTGGGCATCAGAAAGGGCATAATACCAAAACGCGACAATACCGCAATTTTGGAATGGCTATGCCCGAAGGTTATCGCAAAGCACTCCGCTTGATGAAGTTGGCAGAAAAATTTAACCGCCCCATTGTGTGTTTTATTGATACACCGGGAGCATACCCCGGTATTGAAGCCGAGGAGCGCGGACAGTCTGAAGCGATTGCTCGCAATTTGCTGGAAATGACGCGCCTCAAAGTGCCGATCATCTGTATTGTTATTGGCGAAGGGGCATCAGGTGGCGCATTGGGCATTGGCATTGCCGACCGTATTTTGATGCTGGAAAATACTTGGTATGCGGTTATTTCGCCCGAATCCTGCTCGTCTATTTTGTGGCGAAATTGGGAGCATAAGGTAAAAGCCGCCGAAGAGCTCAAACTCACTGCAAAGGACATGCGGCACTTTGGCATCATTGACGACATTATTCGAGAGCCTTTGGGCGGTGCACATCAACAACCTAAAATAATGGCTCAAACTGTTAAACAGTGTGTATTACAAAATTTACACGAACTACAAACCCTCTCCCCTCAACAGCTTATTCAACAGCGGATTCTCAAATTTTCTTCTATAGGTTCTCACGCGCAAAATGGTTATTAATAATGTGTAAGTCAGAACTTAAAGAATAGTCATTCTACCTGCACACAATGTTAAAAAACCTGCGATTTACTTTCAACTATGGTATCTTTTTTATATAATTGAGTACCAAACACTATTTAATTGAATATTTTTTTTCTTCTAAAGCTTTGGCTATCAACTTTTTAACTAAAAAAATATCATTTTATTTTACTTTGGTACTTACAAAAAAGACACCTTTTATGTTACAAAATTTACGTTTATCGCTGTATCAACAACATTTAACTGAACAACTCCGTAAGCATCATGTTGACCACAAAATATTGAGCTTTCAACAAGCTAAACATATAGGAATTTTATTTGATGGTACTGATGAAAGTCATATTCCTACGATCAATCAATATGTTGAATTGCTGGAAAAGGGCGGCAAAAATGTTAGCCTATTGTGTTTTATTGATGCGGTGCGCGCAATGGAAAGTCTAGCTTTTCCTACTTTTTCTAGGAAAGAAACCAATTGGTATTTTCAACCTACAAGCCATGAAGCACTTACATTTGTTGATAAAAAATTTGATGTGCTTATTAACGCTTTTTTGCAGGAATCTCTGGTTTTGGAATACATTAGCACTTTTTCTAAAGCCCAATTTAGGGTGGGACCTTACTTAAAAGATAAACAACATTGCTTTGATTTTATGATTAATATTGGGCAGGGTTCCTTGGATGATTTTATGAAAAATACCTTACATTATTTGAAAATGTTCGACAGTAGCCTCGCAAGTACCTAGACATAAGTAATTCTACAATAATAAGTTAACCAATCGCCCCTTTGTTATTTTGTCCTGTACTTCGTTGAAAAGCCTCGTCATAATTCCACTATGACTACATTTTTCGCCTTGTACAAAACAAAATCACTTTAGCTTTATGGTTCAATTGATTATTTCCGCATTACTAAGACTTGAGATTTGAGACTCAAATATCTAAATCAGTGTTTGGGATGTTGTTTTCACTCATTTTTTTCACATTATTAAAATCATCAAGCTTCCACTAAAAAGTAACATTTTTACTACTCCTTAGTCTACATTTAAGAAAATAAGATTATCTTTAGAGAATGGTTTGAGATAAGTAATTCTACAATGATAAGTTGAACCAGTCACCTTTATTATTTTGCTTTGTACTTCATTGAAAAGCCTCGCTGTAGCTCCGCTATACCTACGTTTTTCGCCTTATACAATTCAAAATTATTTTGGCTTTATGATGCAACTTATTTTAGTCGCATTACTAAGATGTGAATAATGGTTGCCAAATGCATCATTTCCCATCTAATTATTTTTTTTAATGAAAAACTTTTTCCTTCTCAAACGACTATTTTTTTTCACGAAAACTACTTACAATTTTATAAAAAATGAACAATAATCACCTATTCAAAGGAGTTGGTGTAGCTTTAGTCACGCCATTTACTATAGATAAAAAAGTAGATTATACGGCATTGAGCAAGTTAATCAACCATACAATTGACGGTCAGGTAGATTTCCTAGTCTCTTTAGGCACAACAGGCGAGGCAGTAACCTTAACTACAGAAGAAAAACATCATATTTTAGACTTCACCGTTCAAACTGTGGCAGGGCGTATACCTATAGTAGCAGGCTTCGGCGGCAACAATACCCAACAGCTTATTAACGATATAAAAAACTATCATTTTGAAGGCATTGCTGCAATTCTGTCGGCTAGTCCTGCCTATAACAAACCTACACAAGAAGGAATTTACCAACATTATAGAGCTGTTGCTCAGAGTAGCCCAGTGCCAATTATTTTGTATAATGTGCCTGGACGTACCAGTAGCAATATGACTGCTTCTACGACCCTGCGCCTCGCCCATGAATTTGATAATATTATTGCAGTAAAAGAAGCTTCTGGCAATTTTTTACAGTGTATGGACATCGTGCAGGGCAATCAACGCGAAGATTTCCTTGTATTGTCAGGTGATGATGCCTATACTTTACCAATGGTTGGTTTTGGTATGGATGGGGTCATTTCGGTAGTGGCTAATGCTTTTCCTAAAGAATTTTCGGCTATGGTACATCATGCATTAGCAGGCAATTTTGCGGCTGCACAATCGCTACATTACCGAGTGCTTCAATGTATACACCTATTGTTTAAAGAAGGCAATCCTGCGGGTGTGAAGGCAACTTTGCAATTATTGGGCATTTGTGAGGGTCATTTGCGGCTGCCATTAACGCCTATAAGTGAGCGATTATTTACGATTTTAGCGCGAGAAGTAGAACAAATTGTCGCTTTTTCTAAAGAGCAGTGTACAGTTGATTAAACAATTTTTCGGTTTAGCTTTTTATTATTAGCAGAAAAATATCATTATAAAGTCAAAATTCTCTATTTTATTTTTCCCCACAATGTTTGTGAAAAGACTATTGAAATAATTTACTTTATTAAATTCTATTATTTATAAAAAACTAAACGGCAAAAGGCAAATACTCAGAAAAAAAAAACTTTAAAAAGGTAGAAATACATTATTTTTAAGGTTTTTTTTCATCAAAACTATCTTTTATAAATAAAAAAACAACATTAATAATACATCAAACATCTTAAACTCTATTTATCTACCTCTTTAAATAACAACAAATATCACATACAAATGAACAAAACATCATTAAAAATTCACTTTTTATAATAAAAATGTCACTAACACTTGCTTCGTAACACTATTATATATATATTTGACTGTAGTTGAAAAAATATACATATGCATAGGTTGTTATCCTTAAATGAAGTGTCTAATATTATGAAAAAAAGAACCCTAAAACATTTTTTGAATACTTTTTATGAAAGTTACACATTAACATAGCTAAACATATACTGCCAAAACTGCTCAAAACACCTATTTCACTCAATAAAAAAAGGCAGCGTATTGTTTTTTTTTTCTAATAATTATTTACGCAAATATATACTACATAGCGAAACAAAGTTTTTAACTTGTCGTATAGTTGATAAACGCAGTCAATTGTTGATGAGATATTAAAATATTACCCAACACCCTATTGTATTTTATTTTTTCTCATTAAATAAATCAAATTGGTACCATTTTAGACCCACCTAACATAACCTACTACTAGCATAGCTATTGTATGCGCCTGATTGTGAAAAAGTTATTTCCATATAGTCCCTAGAAGCTTTGGAATAATCAGTTCGCTTTCATTCCCATTTCTATGTATCGTTGCTTTATGGTTGTTAAGCGATTGCCTTTCAACCACACATGGGAACAGCCATAACCTATGAGGTAAAGCATAAATTAATCAACAGTAATTCACACAACACATAGCTCATTATCTTTTTTTCAATTAATAAAAAAATTATAAATATTTTTTTATTAATTAGATTTATTATTATCAGTCAAGCATATCAATTCGCTAAGTCTATTAATCACATTATCAACTCATTAAACAGTAAAACATTCTATATACTATTTATCCGCTAAAATAGATATAGTTAAGCATAAGTCGTCTTTGTATAATTTGGCTTCTTAAACCCATCTCAATAAGAAGTTCTACGTATACCCTTGAAACTGTTCTTTTTAGTTCATTTTTACTAAATATGGAATAAAAAAAGCAGCTTTAATATTACTAATTACTTTTATACTACTCATTAAATTACTCAATAAGCTCATTCAGTCGTTTTAAGGATCGCTGTCATGGTTTATTCTAGGTTGTTGAAATGGCTAAATGAAACAAAAAATAAGTAAATTTCTCACTAATTAAAAAGTGTTTGCCCCATGAAAACACACCGCCTAATTTTGGTATTGACGTTCCTATTACTCAGTACTTCATCTGTATTTAGTAATTGTTGTAACGGTTCAGAACAGCAAGGTATCCAGTTTTTTGTAGGAACTTGGGATCAAGTATTGGAAATGGCAGAGGTGCGTAAAAAACCAATTTTTGTACATATGTACACTAATTACACGCCAGCTTGCCGAAAAATGGAGAAGGAAATTTTTAAAGATTACCGCTCTGTTAATCTGTATAATACAGAATTTATTAATCATAAAATAAATTTGCATACAAAGGAGGGTATGAAATTTAAAGAGCGCTTCAACCTGCCCAATACCACTAGTCAGTTTCCTGTATTGTTGTATTTTGATCAGACAGGTAGCTTATTAATGAAAAAATTAGGCGAAAAGAGCGTCAATGAGTTCTTAGATATTGGCAATCAAATTATTCATGCTAGTGATGGACAAAAAAACAAAACCATTGCTCAACCTTATATGAATTATATTATTTATAAAGCGAGCTATGAGGAAGGAGAGCGCAAACCTAATTTTCTGCATGAATATGCTTATCAAGCCAAAAAATTCAATGATAACTACCTACCAATGGTCAACGAGTATATTGCACAACTCAGCGATGAGAAATTATTTACTCAAAAAAATGCACAGTTTATTTGCGATTTCTCCGATGATATTCATGCAAGACCTTTTGAAATATTACTAAACAATAAACATCGTTTTATCAGTGTATTGGGGCGCGAAATTGTTGAAAATAAAATGAAAGAAGCTATTCGTACAGCCGTTGTAAATAGTGCGATGGCACAAGAAAGTGAGCCACAAAATTTTCAATATGCGCTGCGTACTGTTACCAAATGCAATCTTTCTGATGCTTCAGAATACACTTTTTTGATGGAGTTATTGTATGCTAAAAAGCTGAGAAATTGGGGAAGCTATCGCGCACTGGCTTATAATTACTTGGAAAATAATACCATTGAGAACGCGAATGTAATGAATGAAATAGCGTGGCAATTTGCGATACATGCTTCTGATAAAGACAAATTAGAATTGGCTTTAGAATGGACTACGACCATTATTGAAGCGAAACCCAAAACTTTCTCTTATTTAGAAACGCAAGCAGCTTTATTGTACCGCTTAAACAAAAGGTCAAAAGCCATTAAAATAGCCGAAAAAGCTATTGATCTGGCCAAACAAAGAGGTATTAATTATAAGTCTACCTTAAATCTGTTAAAAGCCATCAATACGGATACCGTTATTCCTCAAAATTTAAGAAAATGATAAATTTTACACAAAGCTTGTCAGTAATTCAATAAGTTATTGATTAACAAAATTTTACCTAAGTCTATTTACAAAATTACTTTAGATAAAGTATTAAATTTTACCAAAAAACAACAACTCAATCAGCAAAGATTTGGTTATTTATTGATATTTTGTGTTCACTAGCTTAAATATAAAGTTCACAAATTATTGATTTCGTGGGTTGCACAAATAGTTTTTTTGGTAAAAGAATACTTTATCTATTGTTTTCCTACACAGTTTACTAAAGGTAAGGTACTATTCTATCCTCTGTTTATTTGGCTTCTCCCCTCAAAATATTTAAGTCAATATCACTCTTGTTAGTACCCAAACAATAAAGCGTTTTTTTGGACTAAAAGGAATTAGCAATTAATACCTTCAAACAAAATTTCACCCAATTAAATAGTGTTTGGCACTCGCTTTTCTATTGTATACTAAACTGTGTAGATTAGTTACCCTTAAATCATTGACTTATGGTAAATCCAAAATCTCTGAACCATTCTGTACTACTATTCTCATTCCTATTGTTACCCCTCTTTTCTATTCCTATTTATGCTCAAAAAATTGCTGTAAAATTTGAAAAAGGAAACTGGTATAAAGTTATTGAAAAAGCTAAGGAGGAAAATAAGCTTATCTTTGTAGATGTGATGGCCGACTACTGCCCGCCTTGTAAGGTAATGGATGCTGAAGTATTTCCAGAAAAAAGTGTTGCCTTATTTTACAATGAACATTTCATAAGCTATCGCATTGATATTGAGGCAAAAGAAAGTACTTATTTAAAAGAATTATTTAATATTAAAACAGTTCCTACTTTGCTCTTTCTTACCTCAGAGGGGAAGCTCATAAAAAAGTTGGAAGAAGGAAAAACAGCCAAAGAATTTATTGTATTGGGTAAAGAAGTGATGAGCGATAAACGCTCTTTTATGGTGCAAGTAAATGATAATGATCCTGATTGGCTGCGCTATAAAGAGCTAGAACGCATGTATCAATCAGGTACACGACAACCCAAATTTTTGCGAGAATATGCCTACCTACTACGTAGATATCGCAAGCCTCATAATATGGTTGTTAACGAATATCTTCGCACACAAGCAAACCGCAAACACCTCAAAGAAAACCGACTATTTGTATATGATTTCACCAGTAATCTAGGCAATTTAGCGGTCGATTTTTTTATCAAAGACATTCAACATTACAAACAAAGTCATGGTGGTAAAAAAATTAATGAAAAGGTGAAAACTGCTATTTACAACAGTATTTTAACAGCTATTCGAGAGCGCGATTATAATTTATTTGATAAGGCAAATCTCATTTTCAAAGACATTGAACTACCTGAACAAGATAAATTTGTTTTTGAAATGCAGTCGCTTTTTTATCAAGGAATTGAGGATTGGGAAAACTATGCAGAAGTAGCTTATAAATACTTGAATAGCAAAGAGATAACTGACCCTATTTTATTAAATGATATAGCTGCAAAATTTCACCAATATGTTAATAGTAAAAAGGACTTGAAACAGGCCTTGAAGTGGGTAAAACAGTCTATTAAAATAGAAAATGAGTATTATAACAATACAACTGCTGCGTCTCTTTATCATAAATTAGGTAAAACTAAAAAAGCAATTAAGGCTGCGGAAAAAGCCATAAAAATTGCTAAACTGCGCGGTCGGGATAACTATCAAGGTGCATTGCGAATGGTTGATAGAATGAAATCGCAACAAACAAAGTTAAATTTGTATTAGAATATGGAGAGATGCAAGATTTTGCGTCTCAACAATTTGATAAACCTAGTCTGCTCTGAAATTTGGAGTGGACTTTTTTGTGCCCCATTTATTAGTGAATTTCAAAAGCACCCACACAGGAAAAAGTATATTATTTTATTTTTTTTGACATAAAAAAGACACTTTTATAACACTTTCTACCTATTTCTAGCCTTATATTAATAGTGTTTAGCATGTTTTTAAGCTTGAAAAATGATATAACTCATCATATCTATAAAATATTAGAAAATTATTTTTTTACCATCTAAAAAATTGATAATCAATGTATTAAATAGTTTTCCATCCTCCATGTATCATAGTACTGTAATGAGGTATCCATTGTTATTGATTAAATAATATTTTTATCAAAATGTTAAAATCATTGTACTTATAAAAAAAACAGTTGTATGAATGGGGTAAATGGTTTATTTTTTTATCAAAACTCCATTGTTTCATTTTTAGAGCTTGTTCACACTATATACTTAATGCATTGTAGACAGAAAATGACAGTTTAAGCTAGTCAAGTTTAACATAAATAGTTTAAAAAAAATATCAATACACTAAGGAGAACACTCACTACCTATCAACACATACTAGTAATGGCTCATTTTTGTATTTAAGTATGACATACTTTTATAATATTCTTGAAACATTTATCCATTTATCTGCGTACAAAATACGGAAACCTTAGTATTATCATGCATAATACACTAATTAAAAACTATTTATGTTTGAAAATTTCACACATTTTAAATAGTTGACATAATACTATGGCTGTACCTTCACAGTTTTGTTTTCCATAAAAATGAACTACTAAAATCTAAGATCAATACAATGCACGCACAAAATTTTCTTTTATCACTGAAAATACAACCAACTATACATAAAAACAATCTACTATATACCACTTAGGCTTAACCACAGATACATTGTCTAATGATCATTTTTTTTACATGCGCTATCAACTACATTATAGTGCTAACATTGACTACCTGACTAATTCTGAGCACTTTGCATAAGTACTCATCAAGCAACTTTAATGCCCTCTAAGTAGGCAAGATTTTTGCAATATTCTTCAAAAAATAGCATCTTCATACAGAATTAGCGTCCTATCTGAACAAAGCCTCAACTATATTACAAGTGTTTTTTCATCATACATTTTGTGTATAATAGGTATTATTCTAATTAACTGATACTTGTGTAAAATACAAGTGGCTATCTGATTAAATTGACTGACTTTGCAACTTTATGGTAGGGTATCTAACAGTGTCTATTTACATTGTTGCTCATACACTTTATAAATTGTTGCTTGAATTGTCATTTTATTTTTTCACCCAACATCTGAAAACAATTTTATACACCCCAACTAATGCCCAATAACGGCCATGAGTAATAAATTAAGTGCCAAGCACTAATTAATTGAGCACAATTTTGTTCTAAAGTATTGATTTTCATTATTTTAATCAAACAAAGAGCCCCATTTAATTTATTGTGTAGTACTTAAATATTGCTCAAGCTTAGTAAATAGATTATTTTCTTTAAAGTATTTTTATTTCATCATTCTTAAAACACTGATAATAAGATAAAAATACAATAGAATCATTCTAAATCTTTTGCTAAAATTGTTAATCAACCGAATACATAAATGTAGTGTTATGTTAAATTTTAGACCTAAGTTTATTTCGTTTATCACACTAACAGTAGCGGTGTTCCTCCTCTGTTCTGCTAATAGTTATAAGTCTGAGAACTCTCAGCTAATACAATTTTTTGATGGCACCTTTGATCAGGTGATGAATCTTGCTCATAAAGAAAGTAGATGCGTGTTTGTGCATACTACTTCTCGACACTGCTCTTCCTGTACTAGCTTGGCGCAACAATTGTTTCGAGATAATCAAGTAGCTAATTACTACAACAGTAATTTTATCAATTATAAGCTGGATTTGGACGACCTTCGCTACGATAATTTTGCTCGAATACATGAACTAGGACATCATCCTGTTATGTTGTATCTGAATCCCAAAGGACATATTGTTAAAAAAGAATCTGGAATTACAAATGTTGGCGATTTTATTCAGGCAGGCGATTATGTCATCAAACAGCATAAAGCAACGGATTTTAATGTGCATAACTACGAAAACATGAAAAGCAAATACGATCATGGTTATGCTGATCCTGAATTTTTGCTTGATTATTCCTATACCCTAAAGGAAGGTAATTTTCCTTATAATACTGTTGTCAATCAATATTTGGCAGAACTGAACCCTGCGGAACTTGCCCAAGAAAAAAACCGAAAATTCATTTACGACTTTTCCGATAATTTGGAAAATAACGCCATTGATTACTTTTTAGCAGACCTTTATCATTTTAAAGAGGTAGTTGGCGGCCCTCCAATCAATGAAAAAATTAAAGTGTCGGTTTACAATACCATCATTACGGCTGTGCGAGAGCGTGATAAAAAATTGTATGAAAAAGCGCGAAAAATCGTAGAGGAAGCGCATTTGCCCAATAGTCGTGAGTTTTTATTTTATATTGATACAGAATATTTTCAAGGCATTAGGGATTGGAAAGCTTTTGCAGATGTAACCATTAAATATTTTAAAGAATATAACATAAGCGACCCCGACCTGCTCAATGCAGCAGCCTACAAATTACATTTATATGTTAAAAACAAAGGCAATTTAAAACAAGCCTTAAAATGGATTGAAAAATCTATTAAGATTGAAAACGAATATTACAATAACCTAACCCACGCTCGTATTTTGGCAAAATTAAAACGCTGTAAAGAAGCCATCCGTGCTGCTCAACAAGCGGTAGACCTCGCCAAAAAACGCAATATCAACTTTATTGATGCTTCGCGTTTGTTAGATAATCTACAAAGTAGAGGGTGTTGATGATTTTGGAAGGTTATTAAAGTTTGGAAGCTTGCAAAGTTATAAGGTTTGAAAGTTTTTTTTAAAAATAAATTTTAAAAACAAGACCTATTATTTTGTTAATTAAAAATATACAAATTTTAATTAAGTTGTTGTTATTTTAGTCAATGAAATAAAAGACGAAAAACAAACTTAGCTCCAAATTCTAAAAGCTTACAAAGTGACAAGGTTTTAAGTTTTTTTTTTTTAATGAAACTTAAATGCCATACCTAATAAGTACCACACAATAATTAAACAGAACTCTTTGTTTGATTAAAATGAGTGTGTCAAGAATTTAGGGAATGGCAAAATACTGTTTAAATAGACATTCACTTTTCCCAAAAATGAAACATCACTTTTTTGTTCGTGTAAAAGAGCGACCTTGAAATTTTTTGCGTTAAGAAAATCGAATGAACAGCGTTAAGAAATATCCGTAGTGATACGGAATTTAAGAACCTGCTAATCTATTTTTAAAGTTTAAATCTTTGATTATCAGTTTTTTATTTTTTTTAACAAAAGAGTATCACCTTAGGAGATTTTAGCTGTGAATGAGGTTTTTAGCAAAAAAATTTCACAGTCTTGACTTTTTTTTTCTTTTTTTGTCAAGTAAAAATTTAAAAGGGTACACAAATTAAAACAATAGTTTCTTTGAATGTTGAGTTGGTTTGTTTAAGGGGTAAATGTGTTTAAATACTACTGAAACCCTCGCCGAAAATAGGGTCTGAAACTCCACGATTGCCTTCGGCGACTTACTTTTTGCATTCGCGAAAAAAGTAAGCAAAAACGCTTGTCAAAAATATCGTTCCCACGCTTCAGACCTGCGCTTTGCTACCGATTTTTGACCTGCCTGCGCTTCTTTTTCGTAAAGCAGATTCATGAACCTGCTCTACGAAAAAAAACGATGACTTTTGTGTACCCTTTTGAAAAAAAATTTTTGGGAAAAAAATCACTTCCACAACTTTTCCCCAAAAAATTTTAATAAAACATAGTTTGTCTCAAATCTCATGTCTCCTATCTCCCAACAGTTTATCCACCTTTTACATTATCCCGTATCCAAGCTAAACAATCTTGGAAATTATCAAAAATGTGCTCTGGTGGAATGAGATCAGGAATCAAGTCTATGCGTTCCATTAGGTAACGAGGTTGTTTAATGACACCTACCAGCAATACTTTTTTGCCTTTCTGTACCAAATCAAAAACGGAATCTTCAATAGCATATAAACCTGATTGATCGAGATACTCCATTTCATCCATGCGAATTACAATCGTAGAAGCAGTCTCTGGAATTTGTCGAATCAATTGGTTAAAATCATTGGTTGCACCAAAAAATAAAGGGCCATCAATATGCTTTATAAATACTTCATCTACCAAATGTTGTGGGAAATTGGCTTCATCTGGCCAAGCTTCTTCTTTTAAGGCTTGTATATTGGAACCTTCTGCGGTTAGATCGCCCATTTTTTTCATAAACATGAGCGAAGCAATCACCAAACCGATACCTACGGCATATACCAAGTTCCAAACAGAGGACAATACCAAAACAATCAATAATATCGCAACCTCTGGACGTGGCATATAAGGAATGGCTTTTAAACCTTTATAGTCCATCACACCAATACCAACCGTAATAAGGATACCTGCCAAAACCGCAGCAGGAATCTTAGAGGCAGCAGAGCTAAAAACCAACAGAATCATCATTAACAAAATACCTGCTATCATACCCGATAGTCGCGTTTTCCCTCCTGCATTGATATTTACAACTGTTCTAATCGTAGCACCTGCCCCCGGAATACCGCCAAAAATAGCTGCAATGGTATTACCGATCCCCTGTCCAATCAATTCCTTATTTGGTTTGTGCTGTGTTTTGGTCATATTGTCCGCCACAACAGAGGTGAGCAAGGAGTCTATCGCGCCTAAAAGAGCTAGTGTGAAGGCAGTAAATAGGTAGGGTGTAAGTGTCGCAAAGTTAAATTCTGTAAAAATCCTCCATTCGGGCAGTGGCAAGCCAGTTGGAATCTCCTCAATAGGGCGGTAGTTGAGGCCAAAGGCTACGGCAACACCTGACACCACAAAAAGCGCGACCAGTGTACTCGGCACTACTTTGGTAATGTGTTTGAAGCCGTAAATAATGAAAATGGTAGCGAGTGCCAGCATCAACTCCAGCCAATTGATGTTTTTTAAAGCGCGAGGCATTAGTCTCAAGGCACCCAATACACCAGAGGCTTCGGCACCTGCCAGAGTTTGCGATTCTTTAAGGATGTCCTCCTCTGAGATGTCATCTGCTCTCTTGATGGTTTCCTTAAAGTCCTCAAGCACTAGTATACCTTCGCCTGCTTCCTCCTTCAGTATATTTTCTAGTATGATTTCTTCTGCTTGAGGCTTAAATTTGTTGACATACGCTGCATCTTCTTTAGGGTAGTAACCAACAGAAGGCAAAATTTGTGTTACTAAAATAATGACACCGATTGCGGTCATAAATCCAGATACAACGGGATAGGGCATATACTTGATGTACTTTCCTAAACCAATGATTCCCAAGCCAATTTGCATTAAACCTGCTAGTAAAAAGACCATCAGGATGGCGGGTAATGCATTGCTCACATCACCATCAAAGGCGGCTATAATTTGAGCAATGACGATCATAGAAACGGCGGTCATAGGGGCAGTGGGGCCAGAAATTTGTGTATTAGTACCACCAAAAAGGGCAGCAAAAAAGCTGATAAAGATGGCACCGTAAAGACCTGCACTGGGTCCTAAACCAGAACTCACTCCGAAAGCTAATGCTAGAGGTAGGGCAACAATCCCTGCGGTAATACCACCGAAAAAGTCTCCTCTAAGATGAGAAAAATCAAATCCAAATTTTTTCATGTTGTTTTGCCTTAAACAATTGACTAGATTTTAATATAAAATTACTTTCTACCTATATAGGGTATAGCTATTAAAGCTTGACATTCAGCTACCTAAAATTAGCTGAAAATCAACTAATCACTAGGGGAACAGCCTGCAAATAAACGAATTGTTAAATAATTTTCCGATAAAAATTCTCTTTAAATAAGCAAAATTTTGAATTATGATTAAACTTTTTTTTACCTTTTTTCTATTATTTAAAAACAACTCACAATATGATATAAAAAAAAATATACTTACACTTAAAAATCAATAATTTTATCAACAAAAAGCAATTTTATTTTTATAGAATTATTTTGTAAAAAAAATATGCTTCTTCAAGTATTCTTACAAATTGACTGTTAATCGTGCACAAATGTTTTTTTTATAGTATATTTATCCTTCCTGACAAAGCTTACACAAAATAAGAAAACGCACTTTTTTCCTTCCTCTTCCTCCTCTTTCTCATTTACTAACCCCCAATCTAACTATTACATGATGATTTTATTCAACAAAAAGCATTTTTATTTATTTTTTCAAAAAAAAATAATATTAACATTAATATTATTACTGACAATTCTAAACATCTTACATCCACAGGAAGTTAGCGCACAAGGCAATCCTTTTAGTGTAACAAATGTGCCTGCTGATGAATTTGAATTTGAAGTAACTGCACCTGTAGTTGCGGATGATATTGAAGAAAATATTTCTGTAACTGCAACTACTCAAAATCTTATTGATTTGGCTATCAGCACTTTGGAGGCAAATGGCAGTTTAACGGCTGATGAGGTAATCGCAGCTAGAGAAGCTATAGTGCAAGACCCTAATGTACAAGAACAGTTTGCAGAATTTTTTGTACAAGAACTGATTGAGGCAGGCGGTACTTATGATGGTTTTACGGTTACCGTTCCCACAGGTTTTGAATTTAGTGACGAACTCATTAATCGCTTAGTAACTCAGTTGGTCGCCCTTTTAAATACGCGACTATTGGCTAATGATCTTATACTTAGTGATGAAGATATAAATTTACTAATCACTACATTAATAGAAAATTTTTCTGTATCTGCCATTTCACTCCGCTTGCCTGCTGTTGATATAGCGTTCTCCGTTTCCCCTTGCTTTCGCGAACCCAACCGCAGAATTAATGGCGAATGTAATAACCTAGTGAATCGAGCGTGGGGAAAAGTAGACATCCCCCTACTCCGCAAAACACCCTCTGCTTATGGCGATAGCTTAAATACGCCAAGCGGTGCGGTTCACATATCGGCTCGCTATATTAGCAACCTAGTTTGCGCGCCCCCTCAAACTTTTTTAAGTCGCGAACAATTGAGCGCACTCACCTTTACTTGGGGACAATTTATAGACCATGACATCGGCGTTTCTCCAACTCCCGAAGGCGAGGAAGCCGAACATTTGCCTATTGCTGTGCCAGCAGATGATCCTATTTTCACCCAAGATTCTTTATCTTTTACTCGCTCCCGAAAATTTGGCGATACAGGAGAAAATGATATTCCTAGAGAACAGTTTAATCACTTAACCGCTTGGATAGATGGTTCCTCTGTCTATGGTTCAACGGTTGCGCGAGCCAACTATTTGAGAGATTTCAACACTTTGGGGAAACTAAAAACCTCAACGGGCAATTTCCTACCTTATAATACGGTGGATAATGAAGTAGGGGGAGAAATTGATCCGACTACGCCAAATATGGCAGGTGCTGCTCCCTTTTTGCCTCCTGCTTTTGTGGCTGGTGATTTTCGGGCAAATGAGCAAACGGGCTTAACGGCTATGCATACCTTATTTGTACGAGAACACAATCGCATTTGTGACTCCTTGATTAACAGTGGCTTAACGGATGGAGAATACATTTATCAACATGCTAAAAGATGGGTAAGCGGTATCATTCAGTCCATTACTTACAATGAATTTTTACCTGCTTTGGGCATCCCATTAGAGCCATATGTCGGCTACAATGACAGCATTACCCCCGATATGAGCAATGTATTTTCTACGGCTGCTTACCGTCTTGGTCACTCCATGATTACGCCTACGGTATTCTTTTTGAATGACAGTTGTAACTATGTAGGGCAAGGGGAATTTGGTTTGAGAGAGGTATTTTTTCGACCACCTGTTGTTGCTGAAAATGGCATTGGGCCGATCTTAAAAGGCTTGTCTGTTCAGGTGCAAAATGAAATAGACCCTTATATTATTGAGGATGTTCGCAGCTTGCTATTTGGTAATACGCCGAGCGAGGGCGGTGCTACAGATTTGGCTGCCCTTAATATTCAAAGAGGCCGCGATCACGGATTAGCAAATTATATCACCTATCGCCGATTGTTTAATATGGATGAAATGTTGCCGAGTTATACTTTTGCAGATATTAGTAGCGATCCAGTGATACAGCAAGCTTTGCAAACAGCTTATGAAGATAGCGTTAATTATATTGATCCCTGGGTTGGCTTTTTGGCAGAAGATCATTTGCCTGATGCAGCCGTTGGAAAAACCTTACACAATATTCTAAAAGAGCAATTCCAAAGAATGAGAGATGGCGATTTTTATCATTATGAAAATGATCCTGAATTATCGGCTGAAGAAGTCCATACAATCAAGCATACTACCCTATCACAAGTTATTAAACGCAATACTTCTATTTCAAATATACAAAAATATGCATTTATAGCAGAGCCTTGTATTAAAGGTGAAATTACTGACGCTTCTTGTGGAGAAGAAAATGGCGACATCAATGTAAGTATCATCGGTTTAAGAGGTGAACTGACTTATCAATGGTCGCATGACCCAACTGCTACCGAAGCAAATATTTGGAATCTTGGCGCAGGTGAATATACGGTAACTGTTACGGCAAATAATGGCTTAACATTTAGCAAAACATTTATCATAACAGAAATAAATAGCATAGAAATCACAGTTAAAGAACTTACCCACCCTACTTGTGGCGAAAATAATGGCAATATTTTATTAGAAATTTTGGATCAGGATGGCGAGCCTGTTACGGATAGCTTGACCTACCAATGGTCGCATGATCCGACAGCTATAGGAGACAGTATTGGAAATGTTGGTGCTGGAGATTATACGGTTACAGTGACCAATCAATATGATTGTATAGTAGAAAAAACCATTCAACTAGAAGATGATTCTAGCAATTGTAATGAAGCACCGATAGCAGTAAATGATAGTATAACAACAAGCATCAATCAAACTATTAGCATTGCCGTACTGGACAATGACAGCGATCCCGAAGGCGATACATTTATCATTGAAAACTTTGAACAAGGAGCCAATGGAACAGTTACAGAAGTAGACAATGAATTAATCTACACACCTAATCCTGATTTTGTTGGTAGTGATACCTTCTCTTATACCATTTGTGATGATCAAGGTGGTTGTGCAGACGCAACTGTAATTATTGAAGTAGAAGAATGTCAAAAAACGCTACCAGAATATTGCACACAGCCCCAAACCCCTTTAACATTCTGCGCTAGTTTCTGCTTATTAAACAGCTACTCCATCACCTCTCTAAGTACAGAATCCAACTCAAGATTAACCATTCAAAACAATAATTGTATTAAATATAGAGCTAGAAAGAAATTTACAGGTATGGATATGGTAAAAATAACTGCCTGTGAGGGTGCAAATTGTGAAACAGTATATGTAAAAATAATGGTTCACGATGATGTAGATTGCGAAAATCAAGCACCGCAAGCCAATGACGACTTTATTACGGTGACAAGTGGAAGAAGACAAAATGTTAGAGTATTGGATAATGATACGGATTCAGATGGCGACAAATTGACCATTACCAGCTTTACACAAGGCACTTATGGCAGTGTTCGCTTATCTACAAATGGCAAAAGACTGATCTACACCTCTGATGCGCCTTATGTTGGCGAAGATCAGTTTAGCTATCAGATATGTGATCCTTTTGATGCATGTGTCGAAGCAATTGTTTTTGTTACTGTAGAAGAAAGCAATAAAGAAATTTGTGATACGACACAGCATTGTGTTAAGCCGCATCGTTTCCAAAAAATCTGTCCGCAGTTTTGCCCTGCTACTGCTGAGGAGACCTATCTATTGACGGAGATAAGTAAAGCGCAAAATGGCTGGGTTTGGAAGGATAAAAATGGATGTTTCTATTATCTTGCGAAATCTACAGGTAGCGAGTTGTTAAGTGTTGAAGGGCAACATACCATCAATAATACAACAACAACCAAATACATTTTTATAGAGGCAAAAAGCTACTGCGGAGATAGTGACAAAACAGCAAACAATTTGCCTAGTTATCTAAATCAATTGACTATCAGCAGCTTATACCCTAATCCTGTTGAAAATAATTTACAAGTCAACTGTTTGATTCCACTAGAAACGGAGCAAATTCAAGTTCGTACTTTCGATCTTACAGGTAAAACATTTATCCAACAATCAATGGCTGTTCAGCCCGGTGATTACCAATTTAATTTAAATACAAAAAGCTATCCTTCAGGTTTGTATTTCCTAGAAATAACTACACCGACTGCTACAAACACGGTTAAGTTTGTAAAACATTAATAGCCAAGTGCCAATTATTTAATTAGGCATCTACATGTGTCGCATTTATATGTGGCACATGTTTTTTTTTTTTAGATGGGAGACTTGAGACAGGAGATGTGAGATTATTATCAAGAAGTACGAGCTTCCCACACATTTTTAGTGATTCCAAAAATGATGTTATGGACATTCGCTTCGTCTTTTTTGCCTTCCTTGAGTATAAAATTATTTTTTTTCAATAAGCTTATCGAAGCTCCATTGTGGCAGTCGGTAAAAGCTTCAATTTCCGTCAATGCCAATTGCTCAAAACCAAAGTGCAAAACGCATTTTAGGGCTTCTGTCATTATACCTTTATTCTGGAAATCAGGATGTAAAGCATAGCCAACTTCGGCAACTGCTTCGTCAGGGGAAAAATTCCAGAGGCAAATAGAACCGACCATTTCTGGACTTTCTTTCAAGGAAATACACCAGTAAATGCTTTCGTCTGTCTTTAGCCAATTTTCAATTTTGTCAAAAAAATCTTTTGCATCTTCTAGCGTTTTTGGTAGCGTATTTTGAATGTATTTGTTGACCGTTTTATCTGATCTCAAAAATAGAATGGCTGGACAATCTGCAATAACTGCACGTCTCAGGACTAATCTTTCTGTGTTTAATGTCGGAAATGGGGTGAATTTTAGGGGTGAACGGGGGGTGTTTTTCATGTCTTTGGACATATATTTTGTAATTTTAGGTAGAGACAATTCATCATAGCGAGAGACAATTCGTGAATTGTCTCTACCCAATATTAATTCAACATTAAAATCAATTCGTAATTAAAACCCCTAACCAATCCCGCCGCCGATGACTTTGGTGCTGATTCTGTCTAAAATTAGATACATCACAGGTACAATGATGAGCGTTAGGAAGGTGGCGAATACTAAGCCGAAGATAACCGTCCATGCCATTGGTCCCCAGAAAATAGCGTTGTCGCCGCCTACGTAGATTTGCGGATCGAAATCGGATAAGAGCGAGAAAAAATCAATGTTTAGCCCTGTGGCGAGGGGTACTAAGCCGAGTACGGTAGTAATTGCTGTGAGTAGTACGGGGCGTAAACGCTTGCTCCCTGCTTCTACGATGGCATCTACTACCTGACCGCGTGTTTCGGTTTCGCCTTTTCCCAAACCTAATTCCAAACGCTGACGGTTTCGCACCAAATTGGTGTAGTCTATCAGTACGATGGCATTATTTACGACTACCCCTGCCAAAGAAATGATGCCGATGCCTGTCATGATGATGATGAAATCCATTTGGAATAAAACGTAACCTAAAAATACGCCAATGGTGCTAAATAGGATGGATAAAACAACGATAATTGGTACGGCTACGGAGTTGAATTGGGAAACGATGATGAAGAAAATCAGCATAACGGCGATGCCCATTGCAGTAGATAAGAAAGCGGTAGATTCTTGCTGCTCCTCTTGTTCACCAGTGAATTTTACTTGGTAGCCATCGGGCAAATCGTAGCTTTGTAGCATACGCTCATATTTTTTGACAATTTCTGCGCCATTATAACCTTCCGTTACATTAGAATAAATACTGACTACTCTATCTAAATCTTTTCTTTTCACAGAACCATAAGTAGAGGTATATTCAATATTGGCGACCGAAGAAATAGGAATTTGCATTTGTCGCCCTTTATTATTTCGGAAAATGACTTTCTGATTCAAAATAGTTGGCACATCGTAGCGATCTTCTTTTCTAAGTCGCAATTGGATGGGATATTCGTCTTCCCCTTCTTTAAATTTAGAGACTTCTTTTCCAAAAATAGCGGTACGAATCGTGGTTGCAATTTGAGCTGTTGACAAACCAAAACGCCTTGCTTTTTCTCGATCAATATTCACCAATAATTCAGGTTTGCCCGTTTCCAAATCCATTTTGAGTTCCTCCACACCTGCAATATTGGCATCGTCTAAATAGCGTTTGATGTCGTTGGATAGATTGGTTAGGGTTAAAAAGTCCTCACCGCTGACCTCAATATTAATCGCTGCACCTGTTGGCGGTCCTGATTGGTCTTTTTCTACCACGATTTGAACGCCTGCAAAGCCGTTTAATGCTTCGCGTACTTCCTCCATAATTGGAATTGTTGATTTGCCTTTTCGATATTGGTACTCTAAAAAGGTGACTGTTACTCGGCTTTTGTTCGGGCTTGTTCCCTGCTGTGGCCCTGCATTGGGATTGCCTGTACCTGCGCCTACTTGTGCCAAAATAGACTCGATCATATAATTGTACGGCTCTAATTCTTTGTACAAAATATCCTCTACCTCTTTGGTAAATGCATTTGTTTTTTCAATATCAGTACCTATAGGATGCTCAATATAAACGTGGATATTATTCGGTTCGTTGATGGGAAATAACTCTACTTTTAAGCCTGCTGCGCCTAAAATCATGATAGAACCTATTAATAAAGCAAAAGTTCCTAGCAGAAATAAAGCAGGTCGCCAGCTTGTTAGGGCAAAGCGCACAAAAGCACGATAAGCACGCTCTAATGCTGGCATAACAGAGGCTTGAAATTTTCGAGATAAAGGCACTAATATAAAAGAATTGAGTAGGGTAAATAGGGCTGCGATAGCAAATAAAGAGCCTAAAGAAGTCCAGCCCATGACGTAAAAAACGATGGACAAAATGACTAATAAAGCAAACCATTTGAGGGTACCAACCACATCAATTTTTTCCTCTCCATCGTCTAATTTCATGAAAACGGAAGTCAATACAGGATTAACTACCAAAGCCACAAATAAGGAAGAAGCGAGTACGATGATCAATGTAATCGGCAAAAATTTCATAAATTCGCCCATAATATCTTTCCAAAAAAGCAAAGGCACAAAAGCAGCCAAGGTTGTTGCGGTGGAACTGATGATCGGCCAGGCAACCTCACCAACGCCTTCTTTTGCTGCGCGAATGGTGTCATAGCCCTCATGTTCGATCAGTCGGTAAATGTTTTCGACCACCACAATGCCATTGTCCACCAACATTCCCAATGCCAGAATGAGCGAGAATAAAACCATGACGTTCAAGGTGTTACCTGAAAAGCCGAGTATCATAAAACCTGCTAACATGGACAGTGGAATGGCGACTCCAACAAATAAAGCATTTCGCAATCCCATAAAAAACAACAAGACCAAAACCACCAATAAAACCCCTGAAATGATGCTGTTTTGCAGGTTATTAACCATAGAACGGGTAAATTTCGACTGATCGTTGACCAGTTCAACCACTAACTGCTCTGGAAAACGCTTTTCTTTGGCTTCGGCTACCAGCAATTTTGTTTTGTCAATGGCATCCAGCAAATTTTCCCCACTTTTTTTCACAATATCACAAGTCACCACAGGCAATTTAGCTGCTCGCGCATAACTTTCCGCATCCTCATAAGCCAATTCAACCTCTGCCACATCTTTTAAATAAATAATTTTTCCCTGTTCATTGGAAACAACGATGTCCTCTATTTCTTTCACATCCTTAAATTCGCCGTCTACCCTTACGTTTCTATTGGACTGATTCATCAATACATCACCGCCTGACATGGTGATATTTTCGCGTGCAATTGCTCCTTCAATATCGCCAAAGTTGAGGTTGCGCGCTTCCAATTTATGCAAATCTACATTGACACTCACCTCTTTTTCTGGCACACCGCGAATATCAACCGAAGATACCTCTGGCAATTTTTCGATTTCTTCTTGTAAATATTCTGCATAACTTTTTAGAATGTCTAAATCTTCATAACCAGAAATATTAACATTCAAAATAGGTAAATCACTGAAATCCAGCTCAAAAACATTAGGTTCAGAAGGTAAATCGGTCGGCAAATCAGGGCTTGCTCGATCTATCGCATCTTTGACATCTAACACTGCCTCATCTACTGGCATGTCCATATTAAAATCTACAATGATAGTTGCGTAGTCTTGTATGGAGGTGGAGGTGATTTTATCTACCCCGTTGATGCTGTTGAGCTCCTTTTCGATAGGGCGCGTTACTAAATTTTCCATATCTAGGGGCGAGTTGCCCGGATAAGGCACCCCTACATATACCTGTGGTATTTTAATTTCTGGAAAATTTTCTTTGGGCATTGCCATATAAGAACCTAATCCTAACACAACTAGCAGAAAAATGATGACTAAAACGCTTGTCACATTATTGACTGCAAAGCTTGATAGCCCAAATTCGCGAATGATGTGTTCGTTTGAATTACTAGAATTAGACTGATTATTGTTATTTTGATTGTTCAAATTGAGTTCTTTATTATCCATGTTTTTTTTTGAATAGATGGGAGATATGAGATGGGAGATATGAGATGGTTGACATCTTAAATCTTTTGTCTAAAAAATCAATTAATCACTTTTACCAATTCTTTATCACCGACAAAGCGTGCGCCGTCTGTGATGATTTCTTCGGAGCCTGTTAGACCGCTATCAATGGTTGTTTCGCCAGCATAGTTTTTGCCTGTTTCGACATATACTTTTTTGGCAACTGTTTGTCCTTTTTCTGTAATTACAATGAACACATAGCTCCCTTCTAAATCACTCTGTATCAAGTTAGTAGGAACGGTTACTGCATCTGATAGTTCAAACTCTCGGAATTTTACCATCGCCATCAAATTGGGTTTAATTTTTCCGCCTTTATTGTTAAGGGTAGCCTCAATTTTAATGGTTCGGTTATCGGGATTAATGAGTTCGCCAATGTTTTGAATTTTGGTATCTTGCTCAATATCCAAAATAGGGATGTGAACAATCACTTCATCGCCGCGGCTGATAGAGGCAAGGTAACGCTCTGGTACATCAGCACTTGCAATCAAACTAGCGGTATTCACCAACTTAACAATTGGTGCACCGGGACCAGCCATTTCGCCCCTTTTTATCATAATCAAATCAATAATGCCATTTGTCGGCGCATATAAGTTGGTTTTACGCAACTGTTTTTCCAGTGTAGCCTTCTTTTTTTCCAAAGTTTCCACCTGTTTTTTAGCATTTTCCAACTCCATATCCTGTCCTGTATTCGCCTGTGCAATTTGCGCCAACAAAGTAGACCGTTTCTTTTCCAAAGCATCTACATCATTCTTCGCAACCGTCAATTCAATATCTTGCCCTTTATTTGCTTGCTCAATCTGCGACAATAAAGTTTTGCGCTTTTTCTCCAAAGCCTCCACATTATTTTTTGTTGTCAACAAATCAATATCCTGCCCAGAGTTGGCGGAAGCAATTTGAGATAGTAAAGTTTTGCGCTTTTTCTCCAAAGATTCTACCTGCGTTTCCGCATTGAGCAACTCAATATCTTGACCTGTGCCTGCCTGTGCAATCTGCGCCAATAAAGTTTTGCGCTTTTTCTCCAAAGATTCTACCTGCGTTTTGGCATTCAACAAATCAATATCCTGACCTGTGCCTGCCTGTGCAATTTGCGCCAATAAAGTTTTGCGCTTTTTCTCTAAAGACTCTACTTGTGTGCGCGCATTGAGCAAGTCAATATCTTGTCCTGTGCCTGCTTGTGCAATCTGTGCCAATAAAGTTTTGCGCTTTTTCTCTAAAGATTCTACTTGTGTTTTGGCATTGAGCAATTCCATATCCTGCCCTGTATTCGCCTGTGCAATTTGCGCTTTGGTTGTAGTTATCTTTTTTTCAAGGCTTTCTACATCATTTTTTGCCTTAATATATTCAATCTCCGAGCCGATATTTTGCTTCCATAAACGGTCTCTTCTTTCAAAAACATCTTTGGCGAGAGTCAAGGCTAAGGTCAATTCATCTAAGCTTTTTTGTAATGATTCCTTATCATTGCCGATCAGTTGCTCCCGCTTTTTAACCATATTTTTAGCTAAATTAAGCGAAACATCCAATTCGTCTAATCCTTTTTGTAGCGATTCTTTATCATTGCTGACCAATTGCTCCCGCTTTTTGACCATGTTTTTGGCTAAATTGAGCGAAACATCCAATTCGTCCAGTCCTTTTTGTAGCGATTCTTTATCATTGCTGACCAATTGCTCTCGCTTTTTGACCATGTTTTTGGCTAAATTGAGCGAAACATCTAATTCGTCTAAGCTTTTTTGCAAGGATTCTTTATCATTTCCAATCAACTGTTTGCGTTTGAGAACCATATTTTTAGCCAACTTCAAGGAAGTATCTAATTCGTCTAAACTATTTTGTAGAGATTGTTTATCATTACCAATTAGAATTTTGCGTTTGTCTACCATGCTTTTAGCCAAATTAAGCGACACATCCAATTCGTCTAGGCTTCGTTGTAGAGATTCCTTATCATTTGCAATCAAGGCCTCCCTTTTACCGACCATTCGGCGCGCCAAATTGAGGGATAAATCTAATTCGTCCAAGCTTTTTTGCAGAGATTCATTGTCGCGATTTATCAACTGTTGTCGTTTAACCGCCATGTCCCGCGCCAACTGTAGGGAAACCTCCAACTCGTCCATATTGGCTTTTAAGATTTCAGCATCCACTTTGCCAATCAACTGCCCTTTTTTCACTCTTTCCCCTTCTTTTACTTTTAAATTACGCACAATACCGCCTGTTTCACTGCTGACCATGTATTCATTTTTGGTCTGCACAGTTCCTTGAAATTCAGCGTATTGAGCAAAATCTTTTTTGGTTATGGGTACACTACTCACTAAGCGAGCCTTGCGGTTATTACTGCCTTTATAGTCAGGGTCTATTTTGGACAATTCCTCCTCTTTCTTCCGCATTTCAGCCTGCAATTCTTCGATGGTTGCCCGTTTAGCAGCTATATCTTCTTTTAGTTCAGCCTTATTGCTGTTCACATCATCCCCACTAGAACGGTTACAGCCAATGGATAAGGTGAGTGTCAGCAGTAGAAAGCTGAAAACAATGGTGATGATTGAATATTTTTTCATGTGTTATGTTGAATGATTTTTGATTACGAATTAATTACTGGTAGAGACAAGTCGTAGAGACAAGACATGCCTTGTCTCTACAATTACAGTTACACCCCATCCTCATAATTGCCTAATGCTTTTTCTAAATTTGTTTTGGCAACAACGAGGTCGTAGAGGGCTTGGATATATAAACCTTGCGTTTCATACAGGGCGGTTTCGGCATTGGTGACTTCCAAGCTAGAACCTACCCCTTCTTTGTATTTAATCAAGGTAGTTTGATAAATTTTATCGGCTAGTTCTAAATTGTTTTTTTGGCTTTGTAATTGTTCAAATGCAGTGGAATAATTGGTTTTCGCTTGCAATACCTCAAAAAGAATGGATTGCCGAGTAAATTCTTGTTGGTTCAATACCTGTTCCTGTACCACTTTTTTCTGTTGCATTTGTCCCCGTTTTTGAAAGCCATCAAAAATAGGAATATTGAGGTTCAAACCTGCTGAAACTGCTGGCAACCATTTGGTATTAAAAATATCAAAATCATTAGATTGAAAGCTGGTTTGCCCATTGAGGAAAGCAGTGAGATTTGGCAAATACAATACTCTAATGCGTTTAGCGTCTAGATCGCTAAATACTTTTTCGATAGCCAATGCCTTTAATTCCACACGCTTTTGCAAGGCTTCATTTTGCAAACTGACCACATCTGTTGCCACCACTTTTTCGGCATCCTCAATAAAGCCTTCCATCGTATCTGTCAAATTCACCAACTGATTGAGGTCTAAACCCATTTGATATTTCAGCAAGTTTAGCGAGATTTCCGCCAATCGTTCTGAGCTTTTTACCTGCGCTTCGAGGTTAGAAAGGGATAGTTTTAATCGGTCTACATCTAGTTGTTCCGCAAAGCCATTTTTATACAATTCGGTCGTTTCAAATAAAATACGATTTAATACTTTTATATTTTTATCTAAAATTTTCAAATTCTCTTTAGATACCAAAGCAGCAATATAAGCATCTGCCACACTTTTTTGAATGTCCACATTTGTTTGCGCTGCCGACATTCTCGCTCTTTCTACAAATAATTTAGCAGCTTTTAATCCCAACAAATAGCTGCCATCAAATACTAGCTGCGTTGCCTGTATGGTAGCCGTCAAATTATTTTTTGTACCAAATACCAATTCAGAGAAAGTACCCTCAGGAGCAGAAGGATCAAAAAATTGAGCAGGAACAAGCGAAATGGGCTGTTTAATGTTGCGTTGATAATTAACAGTGCCATTAATTTGTGGTAGTCCAAGACCCGTAACCTCAGTCACTTGCCCTTTGGCAGAGCGAATACTTGCCTTTGCATTTTTAGCATTTAGGTTGTGTTCTAGGGCATAGGCTTGAGCTTCGGCTAAAGTGAAGGATAAAATTTCGGCAGTACTCTTATCAGTTGTATTGCCTTGCGCCATCAACTGTTGAGTAAAGATAGTTGATAGCATTATTAAGAAAAAAAACAGTGGCCTATAAGAGGGCTCAAAAGTAGTTGACATATTGGTTGAGTTTTATTTTATCAATATTTTTTTGCAAATATTCAATCCCTTTTTTAGAGGCAATGCCATAAATATGGTATTTGAACATTTCTTTATAAGCAGTCAATGGATGTAGTTCTTGCTCTATAAAAAAAGAGGAGTCCGAAAAAATTTCAAAATGTGAGATGTAAACTTTGGCAATAATTTTCGCTTGTGTATTTTTTCGATACAAACCTTCCTGTATGCCTCTCTCAATATTCTTTGTGATGCAATGATACACAAATTTATTTTTATGCTCCTCTACCAATTGCCAAGAATCAGGGTAGTATTTTCGAATGTCATACATGGCTGTAGGATTCATCCTTTTGAGATGCTGACTGACAAAATTGGCAATGGCAACCATTTCCTCAATAGCATTTTCAGAGGTCTCATGATTTTTTGCCACCGAACATTCTTCTTGTTTAAAATAAACTTGTAGCGTCCTTTTAATTAAGTCTGCTTTATTATCAATATACTGATAGAGCGTTTTTTTGGACATACCTAATTCCCTTGCAATATCATCCATAGAGACACTACGTACCCCATATTTGGTGAACAATTGAAAAGATGTGTGCAGTATTTTATTAAGTGGCTGGCTAGTCATACTTACAAAACTATGGAAACTCTAAAAAGTTCAATAGTTTCCATAGTTTTTTTAAACAGTGGTTTTTTATTTGGCAGTAATTCGTGGAGACGCAAGATTTTACGTCTTTACAGTAGTCCGTGGCGTCCTTTATCATTAAAAAAACATACCTTTTTTTAGGGAAAAATAAAAAACATTTACTTTAAGTAAAGCTTTTATTCACAAGGAATAAGTGACTGATTTAAAGCTAATAACTTGACTATTTAACATTATATAGCTACATCAAGCAGTGTGACGTTTTTTGTGCTTTTCACTCTCAATAAGGCTATACGCGCCTCACCACCGACTATTTTTTAGAACTACTATTTTTACTTTGGGATACTACTAATAACAAACTGGTATTCTGTCTTGTGCAATTTTTTAACTATACTACATTGACAAGTTGTTTTGACATCACTACTTAGTTTGCAAAATCCGTATTCCCTATTTTATTACTTCTAACTACATACACAGTCCCTATGGAAATCAAAAAATGGTTGATTTTACAGGTAACCCTTACCCTAGCAGTAATTTGTTTACTACTGACTTCTACAAATGTATGGGCACAAAACACTCCTACTGTTCTTGCAGAGGACAACTTGAAAACAAGCAAAATGCTCCCTGCACTTTCACTCAATAATCTAAAAGGGGAGGCTGTTCCTTTACAACATTACCTTCAAGATGGCAAAGTGATAGTATTGAAATTTTGGTCTGCTTGGACAGCAGCACACTGCAAGCCTTGTGAACTAGATTTGCAACAAACATCAGCCCTACAAAAAAAGTGGCAACAAGAGGACGCTATTGAGTTAATTACCATTAGCACAGATAAAGGTGGACAGGCAAAGCAAATGGTTCAAGATTTTTTAACAGAAAAAGGGTGGCAATTTGAGGTGCTATTTGATGAGGCAGATGAACTGCAAAAGCAATTAGATGTGCAAACTGTTCCTAGTATTTTAATTGCAGATGAAACAGGTCAGATTTTATTTGAGAGTTATCATTCTCGCAAAAATTACCAAGAGGCTTTAAGCAGTATTTTTACAAAATAAGAATCTAGTATTCAGTCGTTTAAGTCAGCTTATCTGCTAAGTTACTGTAGGTAGGTTGGCTTTTTTTAATTACGAATTACGAATTACGAATTAGAACTTACATTTTTTTAAAAAAAACAGAAATCTAATTTTTAAAAAGCCAAAAGTCCAAAATAGCTAAAAAGCCAAAAGTTCAAATAGCCAAAAGTCTAACTTCCATCCTCTAACTTCCAAACACTATCTTCTACCTTTCCACTTATATTAAACATATTTAGGTAATATTTTAAAAATTTGACAATTCCACTCAAAAGCTAAAACACTGACTATCAATCAATTAACTAAACAAGCTACAAACTCACTTTAAAGTATTTATAGCAGTTTGTTGATTTTTAAGAAGTTTTATTGTTATTTTGTGTTTTTAAAACCTCTTTTCATCTGGAAACATCTGTACCCATACTTAATTATCCACGCATAATAATGGCTTATAAAGACAAGGAAATCAAAAAACTGTATTACTCCATTGGCGAAGTTGCCAAGATGTTTAATGTGTCTACTTCCCTTATTCGATTTTGGGAAGGGGAATTTAGTATTTTGAAGCCGAAAAAAAATCGCAAAGGTAATCGCTTATTTACAGAAAAAGACCTAGATAATCTACATTTGATTTATCATTTGGTGAAAGAGCGAGGGTATACGCTGGAAGGTGCTAAAAGAAAAATTAAAGAAAACAAAGAAGATACATTAAATAATTTTGAAATTGTAAAATCACTAAAAAAACTGCGAGAATTTTTAGTGCAGTATCGCGATGGGCTGGATTAGCTTAAAGCCAAATACCTCAACTAATACTTTAGATAAGAAAACCTAAAGCACTGCTTATCAATTGCTTAATTACAATAACAAGGCATTTCACTTTTTCAATAATTAATTTACCTTTCTATATTAGCTTCTTTATACAAGTTTACCATTTTATCTTCAATATCATAGACCAAATCAATAAATTTAGGGTCGCGCTTTACAAAACGGTCGCGCTCAAAGGGAAGGTCTACTTTAATATGATGTACAATTTTTGAGGGAGTTGCCTTCATAATGTAAATATCATCGCCGAGATAAACCGCCTCCGCAATGTCGTGAGTAACAAAAATAATAGTCGGCTGCACCTCTCGCCAAATATCTGCCAACATATCCTGCATTCGCAAGCGCGTATTGATGTCTAATGCGCCAAAAGGCTCGTCCATCAATAAAATTTTGGGATTCGCCAGCAAACTTCGTGCAATTGCCACCCGTTGTAACTGCCCCCCTGACAAACTCGGATACTGAGCATACTTATCTTCCTGCCCCTTCAAACCTACTTTTTCAATCATTGCCCGCGCCCGATCTTCACGCTCTTTTTTAGCCACTCCTTGATATTTCAAGCCCAAGGCCACATTTTCCAAAACCGTCATCCAAGGCATAGACGAATACTTTTGAAACACCATTCCCACTGTATCTTTTTCCGTTCTAGGCTTGCCATTTAACAAAACCTCACCCTTTGTAGGAGTCTGTAAACCAGCAATATAACGCAATACGGTTGACTTTCCACAACCCGAAACACCCAATATAACCACAAACTGCCCCTGATCTTTCTTATCTTCAATTAGCAAATTATAATCCTGTAAAATATAATTTTTTCCGCCATCATACGATTGTGCAACATTTCGCAATTCAATGATGTTGTTTAATTTGGTATCTTGGAAGTTCGTCATTTTGTGTGTGTTGGTGAATGTTTTTAAAATAGATGTGAGATACGAGATTTGAGATATACTAAAAAATATCATGGATTTTCTACTGCCTACTCACTTATTTCTAATTATTCCAGAATTGTAACGACTGATTGGGGGGAATTGTTTTGGAGTTTGGAAGGTGATAAAGTTGCAAAGTTTTAAGGTTGCTTTTCAAAATAAAACGTTTAAAATATACTTACAATGATAATAACCATAAGTATACAAAAAAATTATTCGCCAATCTATTCAATAAACTAGCAACTCTATGTCCTACAAAGAAAAAGACAAGGTTTTCGCTTACATTCTGCGATCTATCGGTGCAGAAACGGCTTTGCTGATATTTTTTCATAGAGATTACCCCGAAGCAGGTTGGCAGGTGCCCGCAGGAACGGTAGAGGCAAGCGAAGAAAAATTATCAGCACTCAAAAGGGAAGTCAAAGAAGAGAGTGGTTTAGATAGGTTTCTGGCAATCAAATATTTAGGCTATGCCAAATTTATACGTGAAGATCGAAAAGAAATTCACCATCGCTATTTTTATCAATTAAATGATGCAGGTAATTCCTCAATAACATTTCAGCACATTGTTACAGGTAATGATGAAGATGAAGGTTTGGTGTTAGATTATAAATGGGTTGTACTCAAAGACTTACCTCCATTGGCAGGGCAACACGATCAATTATTGCATTTGCTCGAAACAGTGTAAAGCTTTACTTCAATCAAATCAACCTTTTTCCATATTTTGCCGTTTTGTAAAAAGAGACAAAATTGCCTTTTAGCTGTTTAGCCTTTTGGATATTTAAGTAGTTAGACAAAATTAAACGACCGTTGGATTTGTCATAAGTTGTTAACAATGAGTTAACTATCTTAAATCTCATGTCTTATGTCTTATGTCTTATGTCTTATGTCTAGGCACTTAGCTATTTAAATACGTAGTTCAATCAATTACTGAGCTACGAATCACGAATCAATTACATTATGCCAGAAAAAGCAAATTCAGAGGGAAGT
>JAHDHV010000169.1 GCA_020631155.1 Bacteroidota bacterium
AACGGTACGATTTCTTACGAATACTTGGTTGATTCTTCATAATTCTATAATTTAAAATGTTAGTTAAAATAAGATTTAAGTTAAAAAAACAGGGTTTATTAAAAACTTTGAATAACAAATATTACGTTATTTAAAAGTTTTTATTCAATAAAAAAAGAAAGGGTCAGAGTGTAGAGTTTACTACGCCCATTTACGTTCTATCACAGCATCTTTTTTCTGCAAAAATAATGAGTAATTCTACAATAATCAATTGAACCAGTCGCCTTTGTTATTTTGCCTTGTACTACGTTGAAAAGCCTCGCCGTAGCTCCACTATGCCTACGTTTTTCGCCTTGTACAAAACAAAATTACTTCGGCTTTATGACTCAATTGATTATTTCCGCATTACTAAACGAGAACGGTACGATTTCTTACGAATACTTGGTTGATTCTTCATAATTCTATAATTTAAGATTTTAAAAAAACAGGGTTTATCAAAAACCTTGAATAACAAATTTTACGTTATTTAAAAGTTTTTATTCAATAAAAAAAGAAAGGGTCAGAATGTGGAGCTTACTACGCCCATTTACGTTCTATCACAGCATCTTTTTTCTGCAAAAATAATAAACGAGAACGGTACGATTTCTTACGAATACTTGGTTGATTCTTCATAATTCTATAATTTAAGATTTTAAAAAAACAGGGTTTATCAAAAACCTTGAATAACAAATTTTACGTTATTTAAAAGTTTTTATTCAATAAAAAAAGAAAGGGTCAGAATGTGGAGCTTACTACGCCCATTTACGTTCTATCACAGCATCTTTTTTCTGCAAAAATAATAAACGAGAACGGTACGATTTCTTACGAATACTTGGTTGATTCTTCATAATTCTATAATTTAAAATGTTAGTTAAAATAAGATTTAAGTTAAAAAATAGGGTTTTATAAAAACTTTGAATAACAAATAACATAAAAACTAAAAGCTTTTAGCCAATAAAAAAAGAAAGGGTCAGAATGTGGAGGTTCCTACGCCCATTTACGTTCTATCACAGCATCTTTTTTCTGCAAAAATAATAAACGAGAACGGTACGATTTCTTACGAATACTTGGTTGATTCTTCATAATTCTATAATTTAAAATGATTTATTAAAATATTTTCCAAAACTTTGAAAAACAAATAACATAAAAATTAAAAGCTTTTAGCCAATAAAAAAATGCTTCTAATCAGGGGATTAAAAAATAGAAAATGAGATGTGAAAAAACGAAAAATAAGGTATGCTCATTTTCAACTTTCAATTCTCCATTTTCCATTTCTTAAAAATGAAATCTCTCTTAGTCAATATCTGTGCCAACACCTTTTTTTAACAAAAAAACGCCAAAATGTCACAAAAACAGGACATTTTGACGTGAAATTATGTCAATTTTTCGGCTTCATATGTGTTTTTTTTAGACTTTTGGATGTTTGGATTTTTGGATATTTAGACTTTTGGACTTTCGATGGTTTTTGGGTGTTTCGTGGACTATAGTCGTTACACAAATCATGCAAAAGTCTCCTATCTCAAGTCTCACATCTCCCATCTCCCCTCAATACCGAATCATCCTCACTCCAATAACGCTACTATGTGGTTGATAAAGGTTAAAATCGCCGATGGTGACATTGCCATCTAGGTTAAAATCGGCATCTTCGTAGGGAATAGCTGTTGCCAATTGGGACGCATAGCCGTTGTAGTCGTTGACTGATAGGATGCCGTCCGCATTGTAGTCGCCTGCGTAGAGGGCGTAGCTGCCGTTCAGTAGGGCTTTTTGTTGAGGATTGCCGCCTAATGTGCTATTGGCTGCGGTAAAATCATAGGAGCTTGCATTGGAAAGTGTGCTCATATTGCTGCTTACCACCGCTAAATGATTGCGATGTCGAACTGTTAAATGATAGTCGGCATTAAACAGCAAACTTGGAAATTGTACGCCTTCGCTGCCATCTAATTCTAAGACTTCCCCATCATTGCGGAGGAAGGCAGCGCGCGTAGCTACTATATCGTAATTGGCATCTCTCGCCTCCACCAATACCCAATCTACCACATCGGCAGGAAAATCGGCGGCGGTGTTGATGCTTTCTGTTCCCGTATAGTTCCACGGAGCGATGTCATAGGGTTGTGTCAGTGGTAAGTTATTGCTAGTCAATAGGTTGGTATTCATTAAATTGGTGCTTGTATCATAACAACCTTCGAGCAAAACCTTTATTTTTGCGGTAGCCGTAGGTGTTACAGCAGGCTGAATGGCAAATTCCCAAACCCCTCTCCCATCACTGCTAAAACGCACCAAATTAGAGCTGTTTACAAAATCCACATCCCAATATACCTGATCGGGTGCGCTCACTCCATCCATCGGATACCACTGATTTTCCGCCACCACATACACATATGGACCAACATCGGTTGCAGCAAATAGCAGCGTTCCATCATCGTTAATGTCCATTTTATTAATCAATGTATTCGGCAAACCATTGTTGATGGGTGTAAATGTTTGTCCGTGATTGGTAGACCTATAGGCTGCTGGATTGGAATAGCCACTTCCGCCAATATATACCGTTCCCAATTCCGTTGGTGAAGGAACAAGCGTTGTTCCAAATAAATAAAAGCCATCAGGGCCGTCAAAAGCTGTCGTATAAGTCCAGTTGGCGCCGCCATCGGTGGAGTGGAAAAAATGTCCGTTTTCCATCATCACATAGCGGTAATTATCGTCTATTTTGGAGTATCCCATCGCTCCGATTCTCGTAGAACCGCTTTCTGGCCAAAAATCGTAGGCTTCTTCTACATAGGAGATGCTCCCCCCTGAACGAGTGAGGCGAAAAATATGCGCTCCCCCTGTTTCATTGCCTCCACCTACATAAACGCTGGCAGGTGCATTGGGGTCTTCCATCAAAGGCGGTATCCATAGATAACCATTGCCCACAAAATCCCAATAGTTAAGAATTGAGGAAGCCGTAGCATTGCCTACATACATCACAAAACCGGGGTATGCTGTCCATAAAGTACTGCCTCCGTCACCTGACACCATTTGAGCATAATCACCTGATAAAACTTGAGTGAAATTCACAAGATTATTCCCTGCACCTAAGGTACGTTGATAGCCTTGATCTTGGCTGCCTGTATATAGAATATTGTAATTGTCTCGTTTGGTATAAGAGGTGTAGTATTGACTAACACGTAATCCATCTAAGGATAAATTACTGACAGACAGGATGTTATTGGTAGATTTATAAATACCACCATCGGTACTAATCAAATCAAATTCATTGCCGCTTGCATCATTAAACACTTGAATAGCTGGAATATCAGCATGTAATTTGGTGGCTGGGCTGCCGTAATATTCTCCCCAACTATTGACAATACTCCAACTGCTGCCCCCATTATAACTTCGATAAACATCTAAACCGCCTAAGTAAATTTTGTCAGGATCAGCTTGTGAACACGCAAAGCTGTAAACCGAAAATGGGTACTCCCCCACATTGCCTTGACTGTTCCAAGTATTGCCCCCATCAGTAGAGCGATAAATATCGGACTGCCCACTGCCATTGTATAAGGCGTATAAATAGGTCGTTCCGTTACTTTCTGCACCCGTCAATAAAATCTGATCTCTGGTATTGCTCACCGTAAAAGTGCTGATCAAATTAGGCATTCCAGTAGCATTATCTACTAGGTAAATATTGTTGTCATTCAATAGATATACATTTCCAGAACCATCATAAGCTGTCCATATAGAGAAATGTTCTACGCTGCCATAAGTGGATTCGTTAAACTCTGTTACTTTGGAAAAACTCGTTCCCAAATTGGTAGAGCGATACAGTTGCACAACGGAAGTCCAATTCGCCATATCCCAACCGCGCGCTAGGACATAAACCGTTTGGTCGGCATCATTGGCAACCGCAACCTGTCGAATGTAACCATAAAAAGCGACATCCGATAGACCAGTCGTTTGATTCCAGCTTTGCCCTTCATCATCCGAAAAGTAAATGCCCTCAATACTCCATCCACTAGAGCCAACCAACAGCCGCTTACCGCCCGAATTTTGGTCTAACAAATGCATCATCAAAGGGCTAGGAATCCGAAAATAATCGTTAAGGACTTGCCAATTATTGCCGTTTAAATCGCCCTTCCAAACGTTGCCGCCTTGCGAAAGACAGTACAGCAAATTGTTGTTGACATCCACATCGGCATAGCGAATCCGCCCCGATTGATTGTTGCTGCCGATTTCACGCCATTCACCAGTGAGATTACCATTTGCCAGCGTTTCCACCGTTTTTTGGTTCGACTGTTTTTGGCGTTTTTGGGCTTTGGCAAAACGCGTTTTTAAGTCCATTAATTCCCAATCTACCCCCGGCGCAGCGCGGTGTCGCTCCTGAATCCACTGCTTGCGGCCTTGTTTTTTACGGGCTTTATCTTCGTTGGCGACCCGTTCTTGGATGTCATCCATTGGCGCGGGTAGTCGTTTGGTGGGAGTTGTTATTTTTTGTTGAGAAATGAAAAATAGTGCCAAAAATAGCATACATGTAGCTAGAAAATAGGATGCTTTTGCTTTCATAATAGCTTTTTTTAGTTTTGAAAAGTTTTGGAGTTTGGAAGGTTATAAAGTTAAAAGATTTTAAAGGTTTTGTTTTTTTAATTCAATCAATAGCTTTCTTCTAATAGCTAAATTTCTATACTAAAAACAGCTTAGAATTGTTTTTTTTATAGGCGAAGCCTATGGGTTTGGTTCGGCGCGAGGTGGAACCTCGCCCCTGTAAACTGACAGCTGTGAGGCTTTGCCTCGCTCCGAACTAAATTCGTAGCCTCTGGCTACACTTATTAACAATAAATACAAAAATTAACAACTTTTGCTTTTATCCTGTCTTTGGTATAACAGCTAAAAAGCATAAACACTATTCTCATCATTTTTCCACTCCAAAGGAATTTGCGTAATTTTTTCCTTACCCGTTGGTTGATGTACTTTTTTGCCGATTGGTCGGTATTTTAGTTGACCGTTGTAGAAATCTGTAATGCGCTGTTTGGCAAGGGCTATATAGCTATCTTCTTTGTCAATACCCAATACTTTACGCTCATGTTTTAGACCTGCAATTAGGGCTGAACCTACACCTGCATAGGGGTCTACAATCAAATCGTTTTCATTAGTTAGAGCAAGTAAACAGCGTTCAACCAGCTCAATTGGGTATTGACAGGGATGGATGGTTTTTTCGGGGTGATTGGACTTGACATTGGGGATATTCCACAATTCTTTGTCCCACTCTTGCTGTACAAATTCCCAAATATCAGAGGGGTTTTTACCGAGTGGATTGCCTGAAATTTGCCCCTTTTTCTTGCCTTTGTAATGGCGTTTACTCGGATATTTGGAAGGTACACGAACAGGATCGAGATTAAATACGTAATCATCTGATTTTGAAAACCATAAAATCGTTTCGTAGCGGCCAGAAAAGCGTTTTTTAGCATGTAAACCATGTCCAAAATGCCAAATAATGCGATTTCGCAGTTTTAAGCCTTTTGACTTAAATATATTGTAGTAAAAAATATCTAAAGGAAACACCTCTCCTTTATGCACATAATTGCCTACTTGCCAACAAATATGCCCATCACTTTTAAGGATTCGCACTAATTCGTCAATGACTTTTTCTTGCGTAGCCAAATACGTCTCAATACTTACTTTTTTCTCATAAGATTTTCCAATATTGTAAGGCGGTGAGGTGATAACTAAGGTAGCCTGTTCATCGGGAAGGGCTTTTAAACACTCATAAGTATCTGATAAACAAAGTGTTATTTTATTATCTTCCTTATATTGTTCGTGGATGGTAGGTATAGCTACCAAATCATCAAAAAGGCTTTGTTGGGTATCTTGCTTCATGAACACTTTTTTAGACTTCAGAGCTTGTCTTGACTTGATCCTTTGGCTTAAAAAATGCGTCTTTTGCCCCCAAATTTCGCCTTTTTATTGGCATGTAGCACCACTATATACCTCAAAAAACGCTACATTTGGGAACAAAATCCATCATTTTCAGCTTCAAAAATAAAATCAAGACAAGCTCTCAAAATGAAAATCAAAACTGCCTCTAAGATACAAAACCTAAAACTTTTTTTGGAACAAAAATGGGTATAAATTACCATAATATAATCATAGCCTTGACAATGGTATATGACCGATATTTATCAATTGAAGAAAATACATAATTCAATGTAATCAAATTAGTAAAAGAAAATACAAAAACATACTTTAATAAAAAAACATACAAGTAATTAATTAACAAATATCTACAAGTACTATGACGGCTAAAGCCTTCGCTACACAAATTATTAAAAAAAGGAAACCGCTATAAAAAAAACACCTAATCACTAATCCACGAATCAACGTTTTTGACTGTGAACATTTAGTGAAATCAACATTTTGAATGGAAAGAAAAGTTTAATATAAGCACCTAGACAAAATTAATGTTACAATAGTAAAAGACTAAACTATTCAGTTCTAATACTTTAGCACAAAATTGTGCACAATTAAATAGTGCTTGGCACTTACCATTGTCAAGTAGCTCAACAACTCAATAATTTAAAAAATAAACAATTCCTCTATAAAAAAACTATTCTACTAGCTTTGCAACGGGCTTTCCGTCAATGCTTTGTTGGACAAGCTCGGCTATAAATATGGTAAAAGGTTTGATATTATGGTTGACACTTGCTTCCTCTAGTGCAGCAATATAGCGGTCTCTTTCTTCAACAGGAATGACCGTCCAGGGATAGCCGCCACTCGCCAACATCACATTCATTAGAAATCTTG
The DNA here is from genome assembly GCA_020631155.1 of Bacteroidota bacterium. GTDB lineage: Bacteria > Bacteroidota > Bacteroidia > Chitinophagales > UBA2359 > JAHDHV01. The sequence goes on from JAHDHV010000169.1 coordinate 6,793, forward strand.
CCATTCTACCGTTACCATCCATATAAGGATGAATGTATACAAAAATAAAGTGACCTAAAACCACTCTTACCCTTGCATCCTCCTCTTTTTCAAGCAGTTCTAAAAAAGCAAACATCGCATCTCGCAAGCCATCCCGAGTAAAAGGCGTATGCATAGAATTAGAAATATATACCTGATTCATTCTATATCCTGCCAAATCAACGGGTTTTAGGATACCAACCGCTACACTCGGCGCGAACAGCTCTCGGTACCAATCTGCATGATCGTCTGCAAACACCTTTCCCGAATTTTCCCCTTTTAAAATCTTTTCAATACTCTTTTTAACAAGCTGTGTAGCCTGCCAATAGCCTCTTGCTGCCATCGCATCCCGATGTTTTTTATCTTCTTCCTGCGCCAAATCCCATGCTCCACTTTTTACTTTCTCAATCAATTTAGCAGAAACAAAATACCTTTCAATGGATAGCGAATGATAGGCATCGGTAGCATAAATATCCGCTATACTTGCTAAATACTGCTTGTTATCTTTGGTTAAATGGGGACTTTCGGGAAAATTTTTCATCACTATTGCCCTCATTTCACTCCACAATAGCCTGATTCTATATCCATAAGGTGTTTTTTCCCTTGTATTTAAGGCAATGCTTGTGCTGCTCTCAAAAGGGTCTACCTCCCTAACTTTGAAATCGGCTGCTGCCATTGTTTTGACGATTTCATTGGCAATTTTTTCTTTTCCAATATTGCGAAATGCCCCTGCAATCCTGCCAGCTACAACAGAATGTTCTCCTTCTAATAAGAGACTCAAAATTTCCGAAGCATCCGTTATCAATGCCAATACAGTGCGTACTTCAATGGGATTTTTAACAAATATGGTGGCGGTGCTATACACTAAAGAGGCTGCTTTTGATAAGATTCTAATGCCATTAAATTCCTCTATTCTAAGCCCTTTCCGTAGAGGTGATTTGAGTAAATAAAGAGAAGTATTGTGCAATAAATCAAGCTTGGTATTGCTTGCCTTTGGCGATTTAACAATCATTTGTGGGGGTACAGTGGTATTTCCTGCATGTATCAATAAAGACTGCTCGGCGGAAATGTAATATTTTTCTCCATATTTTTCTGTCAAATACCTAGCGCAAAATTGCCAGTAAGACATATACCAATAAGTTGTTTCGCCACTTTGCTCTTGTGGATTAACTGATATATACCAACCTTTTAATACAGGCTTTATAAATCCTTTTTTCATCAATCTTTCCCGATGCGTTCTACTCAATGCGCTAGACGGTATCGCTATTTCATTCTTCTCGCCTTGAAGTTTTTTTAATACTTCTAAAGATAGAGCTAATTTTTCGCTTGGTGTTGCCATTTATGTTCGATTCATTTTTGATGTAATAATGAATAAACAGCCTGTACCAAAATTAGGTTTTAATGTTGTATTAAAATTAGGTTTTAGTGTTGTACTAAAATTAGGTTTTGGTGTTGTATTGAAATTAGAGTTTGGTGTTGTATCAAAGTTAGAGTTTGGTGTTGTGTGGAAAAATACGAATAAACTAGGTAATGGGATATAAAAATGGAAAAAGGAAGGTTCTAATTCAAGGAAAGAAAAAATGCTTAGTCTATTAACAAACTTGGCAATGACATATTGTAAAACTCATTATTTCACAATACACCATTGCCAAGCAAAAAACAACTATCATCATCTGCTAACAAATGACTTATATTATATCTTATATCTTATATCTTATATCTTATATCTTGTACCTTAATCCCCTCATTGCAGCAGCTGCATAATTTTTTGGTAGGCATCCGATTTTTTGGCATCATCCTTATGGTAGACCATCACTGCTTCTACAATTTGAACAGTAATGGAGCCTTTGTCTATGGATAAGTTGGGGTAAATGGTATCGAATTTTTTCTCTGTTTTAATGTTGGGATCGCCGCCGTTTTGTAAGAGGACTTCCACAACGCTAACATCACCGTCAAAAGCGGCGTAATGCATGGGTGTCCAGCCGTAGTTGTCTTTGGCATTGGTGTCTACACCCTGGGTAATGAGGTAGGCAGCGGCAGCGGCATCGTGGCAAAGGTGTAAAGGCACTTGACCGCTAGGCGACTGTACACTGGCATCAAAACTGCGGCTAATTAGGTATTCTAAAATGGGTTGACTATTGGCTGCTACATGCATTACCGACTCGCCTTTGTATTCGCCTTTGTGATTGGGGGCGTAAATATCGGCTCCCAAATCTACGAGGTGTACAAATAGCTTGAACTTTCGATTAATGGCTGCCGAAAACATCAAATCGGTATATCCTTCTGGATTTTGCATACTCGGCGAGCGATTTAGTAAAATATTGAAAGTTGGTACATCATCGTTGCCAACAGATAAATATAAAAAACTTTTAATATCTTCTTCGGGTATACCACCATAAAAATCTGTATTTAAAAACCAATCTGTCATCTGCGCTTGCTGACATTTAATTGCCTCCTTCAATGCGTCATGCAGATAGTTTTCTTTGACAGTTACTGTTGCTCCTTTGTCTAGTAGCCACCCTACCATATCTATATTTCCTAGACAAGAAGCATAACAAATTAATGTTGTGCCAAATCGCGTTTCATTATCATAAATGCCATTGATGTCCTGCCCATTACTGAGCATTTCTTCTACTAGTGCAGTGTTACCTGCTTTAATAGCCTCTAATATGGGTGCTTTTGCTAATAGTTTTGTATTATTAGTTATGATGCACAACAAAAAGATAATCAGACAATGCTTTAGGTTCATGTTGAATCTTATTTACACTGTTAATGCTTAATTTTTGGTTGATTGTAAGTTTTAAGTAATCCTAACAATTAAGTAAGTACAGTGTAGCCAAAGGCTACGAGTTTGGTTCGGCACTAGGCAAAGCTTCACACCTGTTAGATTACAGGGACGAGGTTCCACCTCGCGCCGAACCAAACATATAGGCTTCACCTATAAAAAAATACAATTCTAAGCTGTTTTTGGTATAATTGCCTAATACCAAAGTTAAAATATTTGTTATTTTTTTTAACAAAAAAGCAAAAAAAATTTCCCTATACTGCCATATGTGTTTACTGAAATCATATATAGCTTAGGCTATTATTTTTGATATAACAAGTAAAAAAAATAAACAGTTTATATTCCATTACTTTTTTAACTTACTTTTACTTAAATTGTCTATCAAATTATAGTAATAATATTAAATAAACAATAGGTTTGATATAAATAATTAGTAATGAGTTAATTAGCTCAAAGCTTATTATTTTAATTTTAGATTTTAAGTCTTACTAATGATCTAGTATGGACAGCAAAAACCTTGCAATTTTTTTTTTACAATAGTCTAGTTGTAAGTATATGATCAAAGATATAACTATTTAATGAAATATATGGCTACTTGCTTACCTATTTTTAACAAAAATGACCATCATTTTATCAAAATGATCTTTTTCAGTGTCCTATAATAAGTAATCAATTGAAACTTGCTATTTTGTATGATTGCCACATTACAAATGTGTTCTTTATTTTTTTAGCCATTACTTCCTTGATTATCTTTTTACTACTACAAAAGCTTATATCTTTGCGCTTTCTATTGAAAAATGGAAGGAATCCATTAGTTTGAACTAAAACAAAAACCTAAAAAAACTAAGTTTATTACTGGAATATTGTTAAAGAGATTCTCAATAACATTTTACCTGTTTAGTTAGATGGGAGAGTTAGCGATCTTTAAGACGTTCATCCATGATTAAGTATCGTAATAGTTGTGTCATAATCTGTTGAACAGTGGCGGGCAGCGAAGGATGAGGTGAATATAGGATACTTTTTCTTGTGTGTGTGTTTGTTTTGTTCAATAATTTCAAGGTACATTTAATAAAAAAATAAAAGCAGCATATGTTAATCGTAGGCATCTCTGGTGGCACTGGTGCGGGCAAATCTACAGTTGTTAGAAAAATTATGGAACGCCTGCCTAATGACAGTGTATCACTTATTTCTCAAGACAATTACTACAAAGATAGAAGTGATTTGCCCCTAGCCGAAAGACGACAACTGAACTTTGACCATCCATCTGCAATAGAGTTTAGTCTACTGGTACAACATTTAAAAATATTGATGAAAGGCAGCCCTATTGCAATGCCGATTTACTCTTATATTACTTGTACTCGCGCCGCTGAGGTTATTCCCATTCAGCCAAAGGAAGTGATTATTGTAGAAGGGATTTTGATTATGAGTAATCCCGAATTGCGTAATTTACTAAATATCAAAGTCTTTGTGGATGCCGATCCAGACGACCGACTGATTCGCTGTATTCACCGCGATATTTTGGAGCGCGGCCGCAATATTCGCGAGGTGTTAGAACGATATGAACGCTCTGTTAAACCAATGCACATACAGTTTATTGAACCGACCAAACGCTATGCCGATATTATTGTTCCCCAAGGTGGTAATAATGAGGTGGCTATCAAGGTTTTAGCGTCTATGATAGAAATGAATTTAACCGCCTAATTTTCGTGGATTCGTAAGTTATATGAAATCATATTTTTTACAAAAAAATCGCTAATTTCTACTTGACAATGCTATATTAAACTTTTCTTTCAATTCAAAATATTGATTTGATTAAATGCTCACCATCAAAAACATTGACTCGTAGCTCAGTGATTCGTGATTAGGTGTTTTTTTGATGGAAGTTCTTTTTTGAATAATTTATATAACAAAGTTTTTAGCCATTATACCCCTCCAAACACTCGACAATCAAACAAATAAATAAAATCAAAAATTCAATAAATAAGTACCTAGACAAAATTAATGTTACAATAGTAAAAGACTAAACTACTCATTTCTAATACTTTAGCACAAAATTGTGCACAATTAAATACTCAACTTTTGCATTAGTGATAATACTATACTGAAAGGGCTAAAAATGCCATT
>JAHDHV010000170.1 GCA_020631155.1 Bacteroidota bacterium
CAACTATTTGCCCCAGCACAACTACCCAAACTACGCGCTGCTGTTCATGATTTTTCATGGCTATTATCCAGAGGCTATGCCCAAAAATCAGGCATCAAATTAGTGGGTGACCGCTACCAACTTACCGAACGACAACGCAAGGCCGTCCAACGAGCTAGTTGCTCGGATACTTCCCGTCAAAACCGTCAACAAAGCCAAATTCAAGCGGATGACTTAGCTCAACAAAAGGTTCATATAGATACCTATAACCTACTGATTTCCATAGAAAGTGCGCTATCTAGTGGTTTGCTATTTGAAGGGCAAGACGGCTGCTACCGCGATTTAGCAAGTATACATGGAACTTATCGAAAAGTGCATGAGACCTTACCTGCTTTAGAGTTAATTGGCAAGGTATTACACGATTTAAAAGTTTCCAAAGTAGACTGGTATATAGACCGCCCTGTATCCAATAGCGGCCGTTTGAAGGTGATACTTTACGAATTAGCTACCGCCCAACAATGGAATTGGGAAGTTCATCTTGTTTTTAATCCAGACAAAGAATTGATGGAGCAATCGGAGCTTGTCATTTCTTCGGATAGCCTTATTTTAGACCATGCTACTCAGTGGTTTAACCTTGCTCGTTATATTGTTGATGGATTTGTGAAAGAGGCGCAAGTGATTCGTTTGAGCTAAAAAACATCACTCTATTTTTATGGTGTAACGACTTGTTGCCGAAGTAATAAACATACCCATTGCCCCATTACTAATATTTCCTTTTACATTGGCAGGCGGGCCATCAAACAAACCATTTTGCCATTCTGTTTCTAACAAAATACTCCTTAAAAAATCATGTGCTTCTTCCGAGATAGACAACATTTCTAAACGCACTTCATCACCAATAGTAAAGCCCACATTCTTCAATTCCACACCATTCATATAGTTGCCATCAATAAATTCATCAGATATTAATAAAGCACGCGCCAAAGAACGCGCCTGATTATTGACATGGGTTTTAAACACATAAAAATCTCCTATACCTTTAGGCTCTTGTACATATAATGTTAAATGATGTTTATCATATTCTTCATCATCGTATTCGTATACATTCATATAACCCAAAGAATCAATTTTCGGAACTCGATGAATCGTAGATGTTGCCATATAAACTTCCCCTTCATATTCTATGCTTAACGTATACGTCTTTCCGACTTGCCCTTGCACATCTTCGGCTGTTTTATAAGTTCCATCCCACCTAAACTCTTCTAACTCAAACACATTTGTACCGTCACTAATTTGCACCTTTGCCCCAAGCACAGGCGGCGGATGTTGATTTTCAAAATAGCTACTTGTAGTCGTCAGGCGAACCGTATGTTCCTTACGCTCTGTTGTGAGCCACGCCTCTACTACTAAACGTACATTTTCCTCCTCGTTCAGTTCAAGGTCTATGCGCTCGGTGCAGTTGCTTAGAAGGATCATAGGAAGTAGGAAGAAAATAGTGATGGATGAATGTTTTGGCATTGGTTGGATTTTTGGAAATTAGAAATCAGAATTTAGAGGACAGAAATTAGAAATTGATGTTAGAATCAAATTTTAGAGTTATAAGCAGTTAACATTTTTTTTATTTCTACAATTTTATTATTCAAGCTTTCATATTGTTCCTTTTGGAGTAGAGATATTTCCCAAGCAAAAAACAATAGATATTCAGCCTCAGCAGCAGAACCACTTGCAATCGTTAAAAAACGCTTGAACTCTGCATTTGATTGTCTCCCACATCCTTCTGCAATATTAGTTGGAATAGATAAAGTTGCCCTTCTCAATTGGGAACTTATTCCATATACTTCTTTTCTAGGAAATTTTTTTGTGAAAAAGTAAACCTCTTTTGCCAATTCATGTGATTTTCTCCAAAATAAAAACTGTCTGTAGTCTCTCATAATTTTCTAATAAATAAATAAATAAATAAATAAGCATACAAATAGATAAGTCAAAAATGGGCTAAAAGTAAACAATAACAAAAAATAAAATATCTAAATAACTAGCTTAAAAACAATTAACATCTTATCAAGTAATCTCTAAATTCTGTCCTCTAATCTCTAAATTCTGTCCTCTAAAAACCCACATTCCACGTCACCGATGGCACCACACTAAACAAATACAACTTCTCCGCATAAGTAGCCTTAGAAAATTCATACTCTTGGAAAAAATGAATCGAAAAAGTGTTTTTTCTTGCATATGCATTATAAACAGAAAATATCCATTCTGAATCAATGCGTTTCCACCACTTTTTACGCGCCTTTAAAGTAGCCGATACATCCAAGCGATGATAAGACGGCATCCGTTCTGCATTTCGCGCAGAGTAAACAGGTGTAACAACTCCCCAGTACTCCATGCGGCCTACAGGCATCGTGACTGCTGCCCCCGTTCCATACACCCAATTCGCAGCAATAGCCCATCTTTTGTTAAGTTGATAGGCCGTTGTGATGGCAATATCATGGGTTTTATCATAGGAAGCTGGATAAGGATTGCCGTCATTAATTTCGGGAATTGCGCGCTCGGTTCTTGACAAAGTATAACTCAACAAGCCCGTCCATCGCCCCTTTTGTTTTCGCGCTAAAAACTCTATACCATAAGACTTTGCCTGACCAAATCGCAATTCCCCCTCCAAACGTTCATTCAATAATAAAGTCGCATGATCCCTAAAATCTATCTGATTCGACATTTTTTTATAATAAGCCTCCACTGATAATTCATAGGTATCTTCTTGTAAATTGTGGAAATATCCCAAAGCAATTTGATCAGCTAACTGCGGTTTCACATTTGGACTAGCAGGAAACCAAATATCCAATGGAGACGATAGACGCGTATTGGAAGCCAATTGAAGATACTGCCGAGTTCGGTTGTAACTCAACTTTACAGATTGCTGATTATTAAAGGCATATTTGATGTTTAAACGAGGTTCTAATCCAGCATACTGATTAAAAATTTCTCCTTTTTTATATAGTAAAGTATCTACAACTGTGTAATTTTCATCAAATGTAAACACTTGTCCTTTTCCAATATTTTGAAATAAAGAATAGCGCAATCCTGCTAAAATACTGAGTTGAGGTGTAACTGTCCATTCATGACTGAGGTAGACCGCATGTTCCAAAGCATTGTTATTTGGTAAAGTTACCTCGTTAAAAATGCCCCCTTCATCCGTACCTGATGCAGTCCCCGGCAGAAAACGATGATAGGCTGAACAAATGCCAAATTTCAAGGTATTTTCCGGATTAATATAGTAGGTAAAGTTAATTTTTGCTGTTAAATTTTTAATATTTGAGTACCATGTAAAAGCGTTGATGTCGCCTGTTTGCCCTAAAGAATAATCATAATCGCTATAGGTGAGTATGGTATTAGAAAAAAGCCGATGATTAAATACATGATTCCAACGAAGTGTTCCTGTTGCATTGCCCCAATTAAGGTTGATTTCGCTATTTTGAGTATCATTTTGAAAATATTTGAATACATCTCTGCCGAAATAAGCCGATAGAAATATACGATCTTTTTTTCCTATACGATAATTAAACTTAGCATTTAAGTCGTAAAAATAGAGGATAGTATTGCGAACCTGCTCATTAGAAGATAATTTCAAAAACATATCTGCATAAGTGCGCCTAGCTGATAACATAAAAGAAGCGCGCTCTTTAAACAGTGGTGCTTCAATGGTCAAACGGCTTGCAATGGTGCCAATTCCACCTTTTACGCTAAATCGTTTATTGTTCCCCTCCTTCATATGGATGTCCAAAACGGAAGATAAGCGACCGCCATATTCGGCAGGGATTCCGCCCTTATACAACTGCACGTCTTTAATGGCATCGGAATTAAAAACGGAGAAAAAACCTAAAAGGTGAGCTGCATTGTAAACGGGCGATTCGTCTAACAAAATTAGGTTCTGATCCACCGCACCACCGCGCACAAAAAAGCCCGAAGTTCCCTCTCCTACTGTTTGTACACCGGGCAGCAATTGTATCGCTTTAATAATGTCTACCTCGCCCAACAATACAGGCATCTTTTTGATGGCTTCCATTTTTAAATGCACTGTACTCATTCCTACTGACGACACATTTTTATCTTTTTTTTCCGCCTCCACAACCACCTCTTTCAACTTTAAGTCTTTCGCAGTTAACTCTACATTCAGTGTTTTATTTTCTTGTAAATCAATAACTTTTATTACATCTTCATAACCTATAAAAGAATAAACAAGGGTATACTGGTCTGCTGTAAGTGTTAGAGAATAAAAGCCATAAGTATTGGTCACTGCTCCCGATTTTAGTTCTTTTACCCACACATTTACTCCTATCAATGCCTCACCAGAATCTACTTCTTTTACATGCCCACTAATGCTTATTTTATCCGCTTTTTGCGCCAAAACGCTTAAGGGGATATATGTCAGAAAAAAACCGGCAAAAACTATGGAGCAAATACGATGCATATGACAATCAGTTTATTCGTGATTCATAAGTACCTAGATATAAGACTTGATATAATAAATATACAAAAAGCCAAAAGCCAAAAGCCAAAAGCCAAAAGCCAAAAGCCAAATAGCCAAAAAGCTAAAAAGCTAAAAAGCTAAAAAGCTAAATAGCCAAATAGCCAAATAGCCAAATACCCCCTTTCTTCTGTTTCAAATACGAATACTTTTCAAAAATAGCTGCTGATGAGGATAAATTTCTGGTATATTTGCATTTTTATGGCATTCACTCAACTATCAATCAATGGATTAACATAATTTAACAAACTCGCTAAAACTTATTTTTTCCTCAAAAGCAATTTTTTACAAAAAAAATAAAAGTTAAATAGTGCAATTTTTTTGTTTATATTTGCCCAAAAGTTGTCTATTTTCATTCACATTTTTATTTTTGCACTTCTAAATAATTTTTAGGGTTTAGAAGGTTATTTTTTTATTGTAAAAAACAGATTTGATAAAAAAGGGAGTTTTAAGTGCCAAGCACTATTTAATTGTGCATCACTTTTGTTCTAAAGTATTAACTATGAGCAGTTTAATCTTTTACTGATATATCATTAATTTTGTCTAAGCACTTACTCTTATTAAAAAAAACTTTAAAACCTTGTAACCTTCCAAACACCCGAGGAATTAACTAATATGTAAAAAACATTCACCCACATGAATATAAAGGTAGAAAATTTAGTAAAAAAATATGGACCACAGCGAGCAGTAGATGACATCTCTTTTGAGGTGAAAAGTGGTGAAATTTTGGGTTTTTTAGGACCAAATGGGGCAGGTAAAACAACCACCATGAAAATTATTACCTGTTATATGGCACCCTCTAATGGCGATGTAAAGTTAGGAAACTATTCTATTCGACATGATGCGGAAAGAATTAAAAAAAGCATTGGCTATCTGCCCGAACACAACCCCCTCTATTTAGATATGCCTGTTATAGAATATCTACGGTTTTCGGCTGCGATCCAGAGCTATCCGAAAAGCAAAACTCCTGAACGTATTCGCGAAATGGTGCGTCTGTGTGGTTTGGATAAGGAAAAACACAAAAAAATTGGCGAATTATCAAAAGGCTATCGGCAGCGTGTAGGTCTAGCGCAAGCCATGATTCACGACCCCGAAGTACTTATCCTTGACGAGCCAACCACAGGGCTTGACCCCAACCAAATTGTTGAAATCAGGGAGTTGATTCGCGAATTGGGCAAAGAAAAAACGGTTATTTTAAGTACGCATATCCTTCCCGAAGTAGAGGCAACTTGCGACCGTATCATCATTATTAATGAGGGTAAAATTGTGGCTAATGGCGCGCCAAGAGAGCTACGTAAACAGTTGAGTGGCAGAGAAATAAGCCGTATCCGCATTGAAGACGGCTCACAAAATGATGTATTTGCTAAATTGCGAGAACTGCCTAGCGTGGAGTTGGTAGATTGGGAAGATGCAACTAAAGTATTTGTTGTCGAAAGTAAAAAAGAGGAAACCTCCAGACGTGCCATTTTTAATCTTTGCGTGCAAAATGGCTGGGCATTAACCGAAATGACTCCTATTGAACGTGACTTGGAAGATGTATTCCGAAATGTAACTCTGGGATAAGTTTTTTAGACATAAGATGTGAGATATGAGACAGGAGATGTGAGATGTGAGATAATTTTCAATAACTAACTTCTGATCTCTAATTTCTAACAGCCAAATAACTAACTTTTGATCTCTAATTTCTAACAGCTAAACAACAATTATAAAAATTCTTCAACCATATATATGAGAACGATATTAACCATAGCCAAGAGAGAATTTACTACTTTTTTTGATTCTCTCACAGCTTACATACTAATTATTTTATTTCTTGGATTAACGGGCTTTTTTACATGGCTTTACGGCTCTGATGTATTTTTCACAGGACAAGCAAGCATACAACCGTTTTTTGCCATCGCCTACTGGACAATGTTCTTTTTCATCCCTGCTTTGACCATGAAAATGATTGCCGAAGAAAAAGAAAATGGTACAATTGAACTTCTTTTAACCAAAGCAGTCACCGATTGGCAGGTAATTTTAGGCAAATTTCTGGCCTGTTTAGCCCTTGTTGGCGTTGCTTTATTGTGCAGTTTGCCCTACTATTTTACCGTTTCATGGCTTGGCGATGTAGATCATGGAGCTGTTTGGTGTGGCTATTTAGGTATCTTATTGTTGAGTGCCGCCTATATTGGTATCGGTATTTTCGCGAGTAGCTTAACCAACAACCAAATCGTTGCCTTTTTAATATCTTTATTTATTGGCGTATTTTTCTTGATTATTTTCAGTGTTTTAGCCAATAGCATGTCAGGAGTTGTATCACAAGTTTTTGATTATCTAAGCATTTCCACACATTACGAATCCATCACAAGAGGCGTAATTGACACCAAAGATATTGTGTACTTTTTATCTATTACAGGCTTGTGTTTGCTATTAGCCGAAACGGTATTAGCGAAAAGAAATGTAGCAGAGTAGTTTAATTACGAATTTGAAAAATATTTTTTTTTAAAAAAAAACAAAATTCTAATTTTTATTTTCTACTCTCTAATTTCTAACCTCTAATTTCTAAAAGTCTAACCTCTATTTTCAAAAGGCTAGAGAGCTAAAGAGCCAAAAGGCTAAAAAGCTAAAAAGCCAAAAAATTCTAAAAAATTCATATAAAATGCTAACAAAAGGGTCTTTACGATTCAGAGCTTTATTAGTCATAGCCATTGTTATATTGCTAAATGTACTACTTAGTCGCTTCTTTTTGCGGCTCGATTTTACAGGCGATCAACGTTATACATTGAGTAATGCCACCAAAAATATATTGAAAAATTTGGGCGAACCCGTTACAGTGACTGCTTATTTTTCCGAAAATTTACCCCCTCATATCCAAAAAACAAAGAAAGATTTTCAAGATTTATTAATAGAATATTCCAATCATTCGGGTGGTGAATTGGTGTATGAATTTGTAAATCCAAATGAAAGTGAGGAATTGGAGCAAAAAGCCCTACAGGATGGCGTTAGAACGGTAGCGATTAGTGTGCGAGAGCGTGATCAGGTGAAGCAGCAGCGCGGTTATTTAGGGGCGAAATTGCAATATGGCGAAAAAACGGAGGTCATTCCTTTTATTGAACCTGGTGCTGCGATGGAATACGCCTTATCTTCTTCTATAAAAAAAATATCTGCCACTGATAAAGCAAAAATTGGTTGGGTAACAGGACAAGGCGAAGCATCTACTAAAAGTATTCAACAAGCAATGCAGGAGTTAGGTGTTTTGTATGATGTAAAGGAAGTTGCCTTAACAGATTCCGCCCTGATAAGCGACTATAAAACGTTGGCAATTGTTGCGCCAACTGATTCTTTTGACCAAGCAGCTCTGGATAATTTAGACAAATTTTTAGCCACTGGCAAAAGCGTTTTGGTAGCTGCCAACCGTATGGATGCCAACCTACAAGCCGCTAGTGCTGAGGCAATTACAACAGGTTTGGAAACTTGGTTAGAAGGCAAAGGCATTACCTTAAATGAAAATTTGGTAAGCGATAAAAACTGCGGTGCCATCACTGTACAGGAGCAACAATCTTTCTTTGTATTCAACCGTCAAATTCCATTTCCCTTCCTTCCAATTATTCAAAAATTCGCCGATCATACCATTACCAAAGGGCTAGAACAGGTCATTTTTCCATTCGTCAGTTCGCTAACTTATACCGAAAAAGAAGGGCAAGATGCCACTTTTACACCTCTAGCACAAACCTCTGGTCGGTCAGGTTTAGCCGCTCCACCGATTACCTTTGATGTCAAAAAAGAATGGGGTGACAGCGATTTTCCGACCTCGAATGTTGTTGTTGCAGGTATTTTGGAGGGTAAACTTTCAGGTGATGCGCCTTCTAAATTGGTGATTTTCGGTGATGGCGATTTTGCCGTCAATGGCGAAGGACAACAAGCACAACAATTAGGAGGCGATAACGTCAATTTGCTCATCAATGCCATTGATTATTTGTCGGATGATTCAGGTTTAAATGAGTTGCGAACCAAAGGCGTTAGCTCTCGACCTATCCAAAAAGACTTGAGTGACAGCACTAAACAAATGGTAAAAGTGGGTAATTTTTTATTACCAATCTTACTAATTATTTTATTTGGTGTCATCCGTTCTCAAATTCGCAAGGCTAAAAAAATGAAATGGGCTTCTGAAAGATGGTAGGAACACAAGATTTTGCGTACCTACAAATTGCTGATTTATGAAACTGTAGAGACAAGGCGTGTTCATAAGGAGACAAGGCGTGCCTTGTCTCTACGGTTTCGTCAATAATTTGTCACAGAAAATTCACAAAACTATCGCACTTAAACCTTCCTAATTGTTCTCCCTCTAACCAAACAGACCACCGACAATAAGCTCTTACTTCCTTACTACTACCTTTAAAAATTGCTGATTTATTGATTTATTGCGTCAATAGGTAATTCTTTTTTTTTAGAAAATTAAAATCACATTTTTTTCAAAACAAACACCAACTTTAAAATATTTTTTCCCATGTTTTTCCTTTTGTTTTCAAAATTGATATTTGCATAGTAGACTTCTATCTTTGTTCATTAACCCCAACCCCACCAACATTTTTTGTAAAACTAATTATGAAATGAATAAGTTTTTAGACAGAAGATGGGAAACAGCAGATTTGAGATAATCATTTGACTATCAAAATATTATATTTAATTTTTGTGTCAATAAACTCTGCCCATCAACATTAATAGATTGATTTACCTTAGTTTTTATCAGCATCCCTAACAACACATTAACCACTGCCACTAACTAACTTTTTTTGTGTTATAAACTGTAGTAGACCCATATTTTATCATTAACTTCCACCTTTTTTTCTACAAATTGTTGTTTATTCAATAATTTATTACTCGTAATTCATAAGATATGTTTCATTATCATTCTCACAGTTTGTTTCTAAAATTGCTATTTAGATTTTTAGACTTTTAGCTGTTAGAGATCAGAAATTGACAACAACAAATCATTTTTTCATACTCATAAATCATTGAATATCAGATTATTATTAAACTAAAGCAGTAAGTTTGCCCGAAAACGAATCACTAATCTACTAATCACGAATCCACTGTAAAGAGGATTTATGAATCATCTCCTACTATACTACAAACTATTTAGTTGGAAAGTATAATATTTGAAAAACATCATTTGTAATTAACTCAATGCCCTATGAAAAACTCAAGAAAAACCACCACTTTTTTTATACATTTACTTTTTCTTTCTATTGCTTTTTGCTTTATTAGTTGTGAAAAAGATTCCTTTTTATCGGAAAATGCAGTTCTATTAGCCAATAAAACTTGGCAAGCAACACATGTAGACCTAGACCATTTCTCTTTTGCCGTAGACCCTACAGACCCTTATAGTGAGTTCAATCATACCATCCATTTTTTAGCTGATCAAAGCTTTGAAATGAAGGAGTTCAACCGCCCTGTAAGCTATGGTAATTGGCTACTCAATAAAGAAGATAAAAAACTCGTTCTCATGGGTCAATCGCAAGACGAACTATTAATTGCAGATGTTGTACTACTCGGTCCGCAACACCTCATTCTACAATATCAGGTAGATGATGAAGGGGACAAATACACCTTAACATTGACTTACTCGCCCCGCCCCTGATTTTTGAATTATTGAATGAATATTTGAATTAGCTAATTCATTCGGAACGAAATTGATAATTCATAATTAAGTACTACACAATAATTAAACGGGACTCTTTGTTTGATTAAAAGAATGAAAGTCAATACTTTAGAACAAAATTGTGCACAATTAATTAGTGCTTGGCACTTAAAAATACGCATATAAAACCCCAAAATTGTGGAGGCAAGGCATATTCTTGTCTCTACGTTTTTTTATTTTGCAAATAAAAAATACACCTCTTTCCATAAAGACAAACAGCTTCAACTTATTATTTCCGCATTACTTATTGAAACATTCCTAATATTGTTTTGCATCTCCACTAATCAGTGATTAAATGTAACATATAGTCAAGCTTTTTCATGTAAATAACAATGTACACACATAACAAAAAGCTTTTGATCAGAAAATATTTACATTTAAACAATACAAAAACAAAAAAAAGAACAAAAAAACTTTAACTAATACAATTTATCATACTTACACAACTAATAAAAAATCAATTACAAAACAAAGCCATACAAATTAAACTTATTTACTCTAAAAAACAACAAACAAAAAAAATAATATCATTCAAAAAAATACTATTATCTTTTTAATGTAAAAAAACATTTTTTTTTTGTGTAAAAAAAAACAGCTTTTTGGTAACAAAATGTAAAAATCCTCGTAAAACCCATACTTAACAACTATCTACACGCTATTTTTTTACTGATATAGAAGGTGCTTCTCAAACAACTATTTATCACTATTCACTAAAAAAACCTGCTTGCATGGTAAAAGTACGGCATCTGTATGCTATTGAGCACTCTCTTCGCTTCCCCATTCTAGCTATAATTGATACTTTTCTTGGCAAACTACAAACACGAATCAAATTAACAACATTCATATTTCTATGCTTTTTCGCTACCTCCTGGGCGCAATGTGATGGCATATCTGGTGTTGTTTTTATAGATAAAAATGCCAGTGGCACTCATGATGGTGGTGAAATTGGTGTCGCAGATATTAAAATATCCATTTTTGATCAGCAAAATACTCTTATAGCTACTCAATATACTGCTGATGATGGAAGATACTACATTGGCAATTTACCTCCTACCCCTTACAGAGTTACCTTCAATGATATACCTAGCTGGTTCTCTCCTAGTGTTGCTGGTCCGGATTCGGGTACTGACGTTCAGTTTGTGGACTTACAACAAAACTGTATGGCTAGTTTGGGGCTTATCAAAGCCTATAACACTAACTCTACGCTCCAAAAATCCGATCCTATTAATTGGGGGGGTAGCACTTCGTCCCCTTCTTCCCAACAAATGCAATTGCTGAATAAACCAACCATTGAAATTGGCAATTATGTTTGGTATGATGAAAATAGTAATGGTTTACAAGACCCTTCCGAGCGAGGTTTGGCAAATGTAAATGTGAGCTTATACAATCAAAGAGGAGAGCATTTATTAACTGTACAAACAGGCCAAAATGGGCAATATTATTTTAATAGTAGTAATTTACCTAACCGATTACAACCTAAGCAAAATTATTATGTAATAATTGGTAGTCAAGACGG
>JAHDHV010000171.1 GCA_020631155.1 Bacteroidota bacterium
TGGCACACTTTTAAGCCTCGTACCTCTATCAAAGCGGATGTATTATTTCGTAAATATGCCGCTGCCTTTGACTTAGGAGAAGGATTTGAAATGCGACAAAAAAGAGTAAGCAAAGAAGATAAATTAGGCTATACAACGCATACCTTTCAACAATTTTATCAAAACCTATTGGTGGAAACTAGCTATTATAAAGTGCATACCCAGAAAGGCTATGTAGCAAAAGCCAATGGAGAAATAGCAACCGACCTCAGTTTATTAAACATTCGTCCTAGACTTACAGAACAACAAGCCCTTGACAAAGCATTAAAAATTATTGATGCTGATAAATATGCTTGGGAACTAAATAATTCCACTACAACAACTCCTAGACCAACACCACCTAAAGGGCAATTATTAATCACCTTACCTTTAGATAAGTATAATAGACGTGCACCAGAAGATTATGTTTTAGCCTATAAATTTAAGATTTATGCTATAGAACCACGTACAGAAAAAGCAATTTATATAGATGCCCATACAGGTCATTTTTTAAAAGACTATCCTTTAATACAAAGTTGCATTCCCCAAAGTGCCAATACACTCTATGATGGCACACAAACGATTTTAGCAAGTACATGGACATTTAATAAACTACCAAACTATTATACACCTTTTCCGAATCCAACAATTCCCAACTGTTTAAAATATCATTTATATACTAATTGTATGAGTAGTGAGTGTGGACATACAGGTGGAAAAGTGCATACAAAACAATGGAATACCGTACATGATGCCGTTTTTGAAGGGAACTTTACTTTATTTGACGGCATCCTTTCTTGTAAAGGTTGGAGAAATGGATTACAACAAATGGGAGCTAGTGCACATTGGACAGGTATGAAAGCTTATGACTACTTTTATTGTACATTTGACAGGGAAAGCTATGATGATAATAATAGTAATCTAGAAATAGTAGTGAATAAAAGTGGTATTAGGCCTGGATGGTCAGAAGACCATAAACGTATTGAGTTAACTGATGGGGTATTTAGTGAGCCTTTGACAAATGGCCCTACAATTTCATTAGATATAGTAGGCCATGAATTTGCACATGGAATTACACAACATACAGCTGAACTAGAAAGAACTCCTACTGAAGCAGGAGGATTGAATGAAGGTTTTAGTGATATATTTGGAACATTGGTAGAATTTGAATATGGAGATGGTGATTGGACATTTGGTGAAGATGTGTGGATTCCTGACGGATATATTCGTAGTTTACAAAATCCTAGTGCAAAATCTGGTAACGCAAATATGGTTATGCCTAGTGATTGTTCTAATCCTTCTGATGGAATTATTAACCCTTATAGTTTCAATGATCCTTCTCCTGATACTTATTGTGGCTATTACTGGGGCATCAACAATTTTGACCCACATTTTACTTGTGGTGTATTAAGTAAATGGTTCTATATTTTATCACAAGGAGAAAATGGTGTTAATGATCACAATGATACTTATAATGTAACTGGAATAGGACTAGCTTCAGCTGCTGATATAGCATATCGAACCTTAACAACAAAATTAGGAAATACGTCTAATTTTTGGACAACAAGAATAGCTAGTATTCAAGCGTCTAAAGAACTATTTGGCCCTGTTTCTTTTGAGGTAGAACAAGTTTGTCAAGCATGGAGCGCAGTTGGCGTTGGTTCTAATGTTTGTGCAGTCAATAAAACACAAACTAAAATTAGTTTAAAAGAGGATAAGGACACCTACACCCCTCTAATCACAGATAAAAATATAGAGTGGTATACTATAGATTGGCTACCATATCAACATTTCTATCTTGTAGGTGATACAACTATTGATAATTTGCAATATAGAAAACTATATGTTGATTACATTGGAGGATCACCTGAAAATCAAAATGTTTATTTAGGAGGACTTATTGAGATAGATAAAAAAATATACTTCAAAACATCTAGTGTAAAAATTTTACTTTATGATTTTAATTTAATAGAGGGAGAACAAATAAGAGTTAGAGGAATACAAGAAGAAGAAGGAGTTTTATTGACTGTAAGCACAATAGACTCTGTTCAATTGCTTAATGGAGAATGGCGAACAAGATGGTATTTAGATAATGAATATGGTACAGCTTCTAATGATATATGGATAGAAGGTATTGGCAGTTTAAACGGAGTTTTGATGCCTGGTATGGCTACAGCAGATGTTGATATTGTTGTTATTTCACAATTACAGGATGGGGAATTAGTCTATTGTAATCCAAAATTTGCAGATGTAGTTTATCCCGGTAGTTTTAATAAAGACTGTAACGCCCTCGTCAGCAATACGACCACCATTGACAACAAAACCAACTTTTTAACAGCTACCCCATCCATATTTAATCACCAAACACAGTTGCATTTTTCCCTTCCTCAAAGTAGCAATATCAGCCTACATATTTTCAATCATCAAGGGCAAATCATCACTTCTTTATACGATAAGGAACAACTACAAATGGGTGAATACCAACAATCCCTTAGTTTGCCGAATGTTTCTAATGGCATTTATTATGCCGTTTTATTGGTGAATGGGCGGCGAGTAGCTACACAAAAATTGGTGTTGATAAAATAAATTTATTATGAAAAAAATAATATTATTTTGTACAGCTATCGTTTTCAGTGCTCTAGTATTTGCCCAAAATGAGCACACCTACACCCCTCTAATTACAGATAAAAATACAGAGTGGAAAACAGAGGATTGGACACCTTATGAACACTATTATTTACAAGGAGATACTATTTTTGACAGCTTGAAGTATAGAAAAATATATGTGAATTATTTTGGGGGGACTCCTGAATTTCAAAATGTATATATGGGTGGACTTATTGAAATAGATAAAAAAGTATATATTAGAGGAAGTAGTGCAAGTATTTTACTTTATGATTTTAATTTAATAGAGGGAGAGCAAATAAGAGTTAGAGGAATACCAGAAGAGAATGGAATTTTGTTAACTGTAAGCGCAATAGATTCCGTACAACTGCTTAATGGAGAATGGCGTACTAGATGGTATTTAGATAATGAACATGGCACTGCTTTCACTGATATATGGATAGAGGGTATTGGCAGTTTAAATGGCATTTTGAAACCCGGCGCAGCTACTACAGATTACAAAACTACTCTTATTTCCCAATTCCAAGATGGGGAGGTAGTCTATTGTAATCCTGACTTTACAGATAAGGTTTATTTTGAAGGTTTTAATGCAGACTGCAACGCTCTCGTCAGCAATACGACCACCATTGACAACAAAACCAGCTTTTTAACAGCTACCCCATCCATTTTTAACCATCAAACACAATTGCATTTTTCCCTTCCTAAAAGTAGCAATATCAGCCTACACATTTTCAATCATCAAGGGCAAATCATCACTTCTTTATACGATAAGGAGCAACTGCAAATGGGTGAACACCAACAATCCCTTAGTTTGCCGAATGTTTCTAATGGCATTTATTATGCCGTTTTATTGGTGAATGGGCGGCGAGTAGCTACACAAAAATTGGTGTTGATAAAATAAATTTATTATGAAAAAAATAATATTATTTTGTACAGCTATCGTTTTCAGTGCTCTAGTATTTGCTCAAAATGAGCGCACCTACACTCCTCTAATTACTGATAAAAATACTGTATGGAAAACAATTGCTTTAGGACCAAATGAAACTTTTTATTTACAAGGAGATACAATCATTGATAGCTTAAAATACAGAAAAATATATGTAGACTATTTTATGCAAGGAGATGAGTTTCAAAATCTTTATGTAGGTGCGCTAATAGAAAAAGAGGGAAAAGTATGGCATAAAACGATAGAGGGAGATGTATTACTCTATGATTTCAATTTAATAGAAGGAGAACAAATAAGAGTTAGAGGAATAAAAGAAGAAGATGGTGTTTTGTTAACTATTAATACAATTGACTCTGTAAAAATAGCTAATGGCGAGTGGCGCACCAGATGGTATCTTGATAATGAATCTCATGGTTCTACTTTTAATGATATATGGATAGAAGGTATTGGTAGTCTGAATGGAGTTTTAGTACCTGGAAGATCACAAATTCATACTTCTGTTAAGTTATTGCAGCAAAAGCAAGACAATCAATTAATGTACTGTAATTTAGATTATGCTGATTTGATATATGGAAACTTCAATAAAGACTGTAACGCTCTCGTCAGCAATACGACCACCATTAACAACAAAACCAACTTTTTAACAGCTACTCCATCCATATTTAATCACCAAACACAATTGCGTTTTTCCCTTCCTAAAAGTAGCAATATCAGCCTACACATTTTCAATCATCAAGGGCAAATCATCACTTCTTTATACGATAAGGAGCAACTGCAAATGGGTGAACACCAACAATCCCTTAGTTTGCCGAATGTTTCTAATGGCATTTATTATGCCGTTTTATTGGTGAATGGGCGGCGAGTAGCTACACAAAAATTGGTGTTGATAAAATAAATTTATTATGAAAAAAATAATATTATTTTGTACAGCTATCTTTTTCAGTGCTCTAGTATTTGCCCAAAATGAGCGCACCTACACCCCTCTAATTACAGATAAAAATACTGTATGGAAAACTGTAGGTTGGCTTCCAAATGAATATTTATACCTACAAGGAGATACCATTATTGATAGTTTAAAATATAGAAAAATATATGTCGATTATGTTGAACAGGGAGAGGAATTTCAAAATCTTTATGCAGGTGCATTAATTGAAATGGATAAAAAGGTTTATTGGAGATATTGGAATGAAAATCACTTACTTTATGATTTTACATTAAAGGTTGAGGATAGTATAAGGATTTTAGTTGATAGGGAAAGTAATGGAGTTCTATTAACTGTCACAGTTGTAGACTCTGTACAATTACTTAATGGAGAATGGCGAACAAGATGGTATTTAAATAATGAGTATGGTGTAGGCTTTAATGATGTATGGATAGAAGGTATTGGAAGTTTAAATGGTGTACTATCTGCTGGCCGTGCAGTAGATGATGCTAAAGTCAATCTTATTTCCCAATTCCAAGATGGAGAGGTAGTCTACTGTAATCCTGATTTTGCAGATAAGGTTTACTTTGAAGGTTTTAATGCAGAATGTAACGCCCTCGTCAGCAATACGACCACCATTAACAACAAAACCAACTTTTTAACAGCTACCCCATCCATATTTAATCACCAAACACAGTTGCATTTTTCCCTTCCTCAAAGTAGCAATATCAGCCTACATATTTTCAATCATCAAGGGCAAATCATCACTTCTTTATACGATAAGGAACAACTACAAATGGGTGAATACCAACAATCCCTTAGTTTGCCGAATGTTTCTAATGGCATTTATTATGCCGTTTTATTGGTGAATGGGCGGCGAGTAGCTACACAAAAATTGGTGTTGATAAAATAAATCAATTTACAATAACAACATACAAACTTAGTATATATTCACTTTAGCAAGTCCTTCTGTATAAAGGGACTTGCTTTTTTTTTGGAAAATGTAAGTTGATTACGTGATAATTTAGTTTATTATTCTACTATTTTTAAAAACAAAAACTTATTTTACCCCTGAGTATCAAAATACCTATAAATTTCCAGAAACTTTTTATATTTGTTTTGGTGAAAAATTTTTTAACTAAAAATCATTTTATAAAAACAAGCAAAATGAATCAATTCAATAGTTTTTCAAAACATTGTTTAGCCTTAATACTACTGGTAGCAATCGGTTGTATGTTTGCCTGTAACAACGCAGGAGACAAAGCAAAGGGAGATGGAGAAAAAGCAGGAGAGGATACCGAAACTGCTGCTGCACCAACTAAAGATAATAATGCTGCTGTTCTACATGTTTTAGCGGATCCTGATCAATTAAATCCACTCAATTATAATAGTGCTACCTCTGGTTATGTTTTAGGTCGCGTATTCCAAACCTTAATGAATGTCGATTTCAATAAATTGGAATTAGTACCGACTTTGGTAGTTGCTCGTCCAGAAATCAAAGCAACGCCAGAAGGCAAAATGACCATTAGCTATGAAATTCGCCCCGAAGCGGCTTGGGATAATGGCGAACCAATAACGGCTAAAGATGTTGAGTTTAGTGTTAAACTATTGAAACATACCAAAATAGATTGTGATAGAATTAGACCTTATTATGAATTTATTGAGGAAGTAATTGTTGATGAAAGTAATCCTAAAAAATTCACTTTTCTTTGTAAAGAGCCTTATATGATTGCGGAAAGTTCTAGCGCGGATATTACTGTAATGCCTGCTTATGTGTATGACCCTAAAGGCGTAATGGCTAAATATTCTTTGAAAGAATGGACGGAAAAAGGAGATAAAATTAGTGAAGAACCTGAAATGATTGCTTTTGCTCAAGAATTTAATTCTGAAAAATTTCAACGGGAACAGGTTGTTGGCTCAGGTGCTTATAAAGTAAAAAAATGGGAAACAAATCAACGGGTGGTTTTAGAGCGCAAAAAAGATTGGTGGGGCGATAAAGCAGCGAATAAAACAGAACATTTAGTTGCTCACCCCGAAGAATTAACCTATGAAACCATCAACGATTTGGCAACGGCTGTTGTAGCATTAAAAGGGCAAAAATTGGATGCGATGAATAGTATTCCTCCTAAAGATTTTGTAAAAGACCTACCTAAATCAGATAAATTTTCCAACAATTTCAACACTTTCACGCCTCCACAGTTATCTTACGATTACATTGCTTTCAACCTAAAAAATCCATTGTTCAAAGATGTTCGCACTCGTAAAGCCATTGCCCACTTAATGAATATCGAAAAATTAATCAAAACAACAAGCTACGGTTTAGGACAGCGTACCACAGGTTTTTTACATCCTGACAATAAATTTTACAATAAAAGTCTTACTCCTTACCCATTTAATATTGAGGATGCCAAAAAATTACTCGCCGAAGCAGGCTGGAAAGATTCTAATGGCAATGGTACTTTAGATATGACAATTGATGGTAAACCTACCGAATTTGAAGCGGAAATTTCTTACAATAGTGGTAATGATCGCCGTAAAAATGCTTGTTTATTATTGCAAGAAGCAGCGCGTAAGGTAGGTATCAAAATAGATATTGTGGTAAAAGAGGCTTCTGTATTTTTCGATGATTTAAGGAAACATAAATTTGAAATGGGTGTAGGTGGCTGGATTGCTTCACCTGTAGAAAGTGATCCTAAACAAATTTGGCACTCAGAATCAGCAAATGGTGGTTCTAATTTTACCTATTTCGGCACCCCTGAAACGGATAAGTTGATCGAAGATTTACGTAAAGAGTTGGATGAAAGCAAAAGAAAAGACTACTACTTGAAAATCCAAGAAATCATACACAACGAAGTGCCTTATGTTTTCTTATTGGTGCAAAAAGAGCGCATCGCCATCAACAAAGCCTTTGCTGATCCTACGGTATCCGCTATGCGTCCGGGATACTTATCCCCTTCCTTTAAATTGGCTGCGAAGTAGCTGTTAAGATTTAAGACACAAGATTAGTGATTAGTGATTAGTGATTAGTGATTAAAAATAATAATATTTTTTTTAAAAAAAAAATTAACTTCTAAAAACTAACTTCTAAAAACTATTTTAATACTCTGAGAATTTTAGAGTTTGGAGCTAAATTGGTTTTTCGTCTTTTACTTCATTAATAAAAATAATAATAATTTCATTTGAAATTATATAGTTTTGGTTAGAAAAGCAAAAGGTATTATTCTTAAAGTTTATTAAAAAAATAAAAACTTTAAAACCTTGTAACTTTGTAACCTTCCAAACTCTAAGAGAATTTTAAGTGTAATAGGTAATCTTTAAGCAATATCTTTGTTTAGAGGTTACCTCTTTATATTATTAAAAAAACACTAAATTATCTCATGCCTCAAGTCTCAAATCTTACCTCTAAGTATCTAAATAACAACATAAGTGCAATAAAATCAGCCAAATATTGTACTTTCTCCATTAAAAATTCGATTTTTGGGAAATTCGTAATTCGTAATTGATAATTCGTAATTAATTCCCCGTCTCATAAACAACTAATAAGTCAACGCTCATGTTTTCCTACATACTGAAACGTATTCTTATTTTTATTCCGACCCTTATTGCGATTTCGCTGCTGACCTTTATGATCAGCCTTAGCGCACCGGGCGACCCTGTGGAGTTGATGCTCGGACAGGCTGGTGGCGATAGTCAATTGGCGGATAAAATGGCTAGTGAAAAGACCTATATAGATATGCGTGAAAAATTGCGCTTAAACCTACCTATTTTTTACTTTTCATTGAGCAATCAAGCAACTTCCGACACACTGTATAAAATTCCCAAAAAAAATCATCGGGATTTACTGAGTCGTTTGACCGACCAATATGGTAATTGGCCAGAAATTTCTACTTATTTTGAGCAACTGCGCGACCTTGAACTCACTGCTTACAAAATAGAGCGCAACTCGTCTAATCAAGATGCTTTGATTAAGGTGAAAAACTATATTTCGGAGCTTTTCCTCAATCACAAAGATCAGGACATCCAAAGAGGGCTTTCTCAAATTTCTTCCGAAATCAGTACCATTCGACAACAATATGATGATGCTCAAAAGGCTGCCATAGAAGCACAACAAAAAGCAAAAGTCGAAGCCGATTCCTTAGCAGCCCTAGCCGCTGTCACTGATTCTACTGTCACCGATTCTTCTACCACTACTGAAAAGGAGGAGGCAGCAACAGCAGATTCAACCGCTACGGAAAATGAGGGTACTGAAGTAGCAGATTCTACGATTATGGAAGATGAAGATGTGGCAGCTACCGATTCTATAAATGTTCCGCCGCCTGCTAATGTTGAAGGTGATGATCAACTGGCAAGTATCAACCAAAAAATGCGTGATGATTTAGGTGCTTTAGAAAATTTCAATATGGCACTAACCAATACGCAAAATGCCTATCAAACCATTAAAGATAAAGCTACACCCGACAAATTATACATTCCTAGTTTCAAATGGTATGGACTCAATAATCAATATCACCAATGGTTCAGTCGTTTTGTCACTGGCGATTTTGGCTACTCGTACCAAGATAAACGCCCCATCGGTTCTATACTGATTGATCGCGTAAAATGGACGATGTTGATTAGCTTTTTAGCCATCATCATCACCTATATCATTGCCATTCCGTTAGGCGTATTTTCCGCAGTTCGCAAAGGCACCTTTGGCGATCAATTCTCTACCACCATTCTATTTGTCCTATATTCTCTGCCTAGTTTCTGGGTAGCTACCCTAATGATTATGTTCTTCGGTGGTGGCGATTATTTCGACTGGTTTCCGCCCTATGGAGTAGGCAATCCACCAGCAGATGCTTCGATTTGGGAGGTCATCAAAACGCGCGCTTACCACCTATTTATGCCGCTAGTCTGCTGGACTTATGGTACATTTGCCTTTTTGTCTCGACAAATGCGTGGCGGTATGTTATCCGTTTTACGACAAGATTATGTGCGTACTGCTCGTGCCAAAGGATTATCCGAAGGCAAAATCATCTGGAAACACGCCTTCCGCAACTCACTCATTCCTATCATTACCATCTTCGCCAACGTATTCCCATTGATGATCAGTGGTTCGGTTGTATTAGAGGTAATTTTTACGATACCGGGCATGGGTAAATGGGGCTTCGATGCCATCATTTTTAGAGATTACCCAGTGGTGTTTACCGTTATGATGTTTTCCGCCATATTAACAATGATCGGTTATTTAGTATCCGACATTTTATATGCTTGGGTCGATCCTCGAATTTCTTATAGCAAATAACATTTTTTTTTTGAAGTTGTAATGTTGAAAGGTTAAAAAGTTGTAAAGTTTCACATTAATTAAGTAGACAAACTTAAACAATTATTGAATTTATCATAAATTACTGATAGTGAGTAAATTATCTCACATCTTATGTCTAAGTACTTATTTTTAAAACCTTTTAACTTTATAACCTTCCAACCACTAAAATAAATCAATCACTTATGAGTGGTACAACTACTAAATCTACTGCGAGAGAACAGGTCAATAAGTTGGATCAAAGTTTTTCGGCTTATGTGAAGCGGCAGTTTAGAAAAAATAAATTGGCTCTTATTTCCATGTACATTGCCTATTTGTTGGCATTTATCGCAATTTTTGCAGATTTTATTGCCAATGAAAAACCCATTGTGGCTAAATACAAAGGGGAAATGTATTTTCCTGTATTAAAAGACTATGCGGTAAAACTGGGTTTGGCAAAATGGCAGCCTGAATTTCAAAATATAGACTGGAAAGACTTGGAATACGATTTCAAAATCTGGCCACCCGTCCCTTATCTACCCCAAAATTTGGACTTCAACAACAGCCAATATGTTGGTCCTTTTGATGAACAGGACGTTCCAAGCAAGCAGTTTACCCACTGGCTCGGAACGGACGAGCTAGGGCGCGATGTGCTGTCGGGGATGATACACGGAACACGCATTGCCTTTCTGGTCGGCATTGTCTCTATGGGAATTGCCTCCATTTTGGGCATCTTTTTGGGGGCTTTAGCGGGCTATTTTGGAGACGACCGCCTGCGGATGTCCTTTATTCGAGCAGTGCTCAATATTGCTGCCATTATTTTCGGCTTTTTCTACGGTTTTATGGTGCGTAGTTATACCCTTAGCGATGCTTTTGAGGTTTCTTTAATTAATTTTTTAGCACAATTAGGCCTTAGTTTTCTCATCTTTTTGGGCTTTTTATTAGTGGCAAATATCATTGCTAGTATCCTGAAATACCTGCCTTTAATTGGTCGAAAAATAAATGTGCCTGTAGATTTGATTGTATTGCGCCTTATTGAAATCATCGTTTCCATTCCTCGCTTAATTTTGATTATGGCGATCATTGCCATTGCCAAGCCGTCTATTTTGATTGTGATGGTGGTCATTGGCTTTACCTCTTGGACAGGTATTGCGCGCTTTATTCGTGCAGAACTGTTGCGAGTGCGAAGTTTGGAATATATTGAAGCTGCGGAGTCGCTCGGCTTTTCTAACTTTCGGATCATGTTCAAACATGCGATTCCCAATGCCTTGTCGCCTGTGTTTATTGCCATTGCTTTCGGTGTTGCAGCAGCTATTTTAATTGAGTCTACCCTCTCTTTCTTAGGAATTGGTGTATCAGCAGATACCGTTACTTGGGGTTCTTTGCTGAGTTTGGCACGTAAAGCGTCAAGTGCGTGGTGGTTGGCTATCTTCCCGGGCTTTGCCATCTTCATCACCGTTACTATTTTCAACCTCATCGGCGAAGGCTTAACAGATGCCCTAGACCCAAGGTTGAAGCAGTAATTTTACTAATGGAAAGTGGAAAATTGAAAGTGGAAAATGTTTTTTGTACTTATTAGGGGCTGCCCCCTCTGTTTCGCAAAAAACGCTGTACAGAGACTAGGAAAATCAAAAACACAGTTATAAAGACACAAGATTTTGCATCTCCAAATATAAACAAGCGTTTTTGCTCAATCATCAGGGTCGGGCTGTCCCGTTGCAATTCACCTTGTCAAAAAACGCTTCGGCTAAAATACAAGAAATAGTAGCAGTCGTATTGCAATACGACTCTACACGTTTCGCTCTTTTTGTATAAGCCTCAGTCGTTTTTGCCTACGGTTCATTTCCACTCGCATCCCTCAGCCAAGCACACATCTATGTAATTTACTATTGTCAAGTTTTTAAAAA
>JAHDHV010000172.1 GCA_020631155.1 Bacteroidota bacterium
GTGTCTTTTGCCCCCAAATTTCGCCTTTTTATCAGCACATAGCACCACTATGTACCTCAAAAAACGCTACATTTGGTCACAAAATCCATCATTTTCAGCTTCAAAAACAAAATCAAGATAAGCTCTTACAATTGATAATCACTATATTAATAAATGGTGAATTTTATGGATGTGTTTTGTAAATTCTTTTTTTTTGAAAAAAATAATTAAAAAATAATAACTCTTATTTGGAACTTTCCTCAAAATAGTCTAGTTTTGTTTCTCATTAGCCAGAGCGTACTGCTTTTTTAACAATGTATAAAATTTTGAAAGCAGGTAAGAAGCGATAAATGCTACTTTTTCAGGTCAATTACTCCATAATTGCAGGATAAATAGGAGTGTAGTTTTTGGTTAATACGTTTCCTACCCTAAAAATTGAGAAAATACTTGTAATTTGCAAAACCTATTTTTGTGATTACACTAATTAGAATACTCGTTAAACTTATTCTAATCATAGAAAAATTACATTTAGGTATTAATTAGTATTTTATATTTGTAATAAGTATTTTCTTTCAATGAGTACCGTACCTATAACACAAATTATTTTTGATACCCCTATTAAGCATCATCAAATAAGTGCATTTCGCGGATGTTTGGCCAAAGCAGTGGGGTATGAGCATGTACTTTTTCACAATCATTTAGATGGGCGAGTCGATCAGTTTCGCTATCGTTATCCGTTAATACAGTATAAGCGGATTTATGGCAAAGCTGCCGTTGTTTTCGTTAAAGAAGGCACAGAAGAAGCCGAAAAGCTATTAAAAAGAGAGACTTTAAAGCTTACTTTACATGGCAAAAAATATCGGATGAATATAGAAAAAGCACATTTCTATAAGTATACGCCAAAAATTTTGAAGCAACGCAGAGGCTATCAATTGCGTAAATGGTTGGCATTAAATGGCAAAAATTATGAACAATTTTTGTTAATAGAAAGCGAAGAAAAACGCGTTGCCTTTTTAAATAAAATACTGATAGCCAATATCTTAGCCTTTTGTAGAAGCATAGAGTGGTATTTAGAAGTAGAATTAAAAGTAAACATCACAGAAGTCATCAGTATGAAGCAACAACAATACAAAAGAGTGCCATTAACAGTCTTTGACGTGCGCTTCATCACCAACATTTCCCTACCCAACTATATAGGTCTTGGCAAAGGCGTAAGTCGCGGTCATGGGGTGTTGTTTAGGGATAAGGTGAAGAAGTGACTTTGTGTTTAGCCACATTTGGTTTCTAATAAAAAAATAGTACATTTGAATTTGAAAAATCAAAAAACTAATGAGTAATAACCATACTAACATTTATTTAGCTGCATTAACCTATAATTTAAACAATTACTTTTCTGATATAGAGAAATGTTTTCAATCTTTTGGAAATAGTGATAGTAATATACCTAAATCATTGATCGAAAAAGCGGATAAATGGAGTCGTAATAGTACAAATGAGATTGAATTTAATGCTAAAAAACCTGAACCACTACAACCCATTACTGAATATTTGACATTTGATGATTGTCCAGCAACACCAGCAAAACATTACTTTTCATTTAAACCACTGTCAATTGAAAAGGATGATATTTTTCCAAAAGAAGGAAAGGATGGTCAAGGTGACCATGATACACTTTGGAATGATTTGAAAGGTGAATTAAGAAAATTGAAGCATATCAATAGAACTCCTACAACATATACAGAATCACTAATTTTTTTACTGAAAAAATATTTAACCTATATCCCCAATGATAATAATACTCCTTACACCTCTTTATTTGAACATATAAAAATACGAGCAGCGATTGCCAATTGTTTGTATGTTGTCGAAAAAGAAGCAGAAAGTGAAGAACATGCATTGTTGTTATTTTGCGCTGACATTTCAGGGATTCAGTCGTTTATATATGATATTGCATCAAGTAAAGCGGCTAGAAGTCTGAAGGGACGTTCTTTTTATCTCAATTTGTTGATGGAAGACATCATTTTGAAAATCATTTCAGACGTGAATAAGAACACATCTATAGATATTAATCGGGGACATATTGTTTATGCTAGTGGTGGAAAAATGTATTTATTACTCCCTAATTTGCCAACAGTTAAAAGTATATTAGCGAATATTGAAGCTGAACTGATAGATGCTTTGTATAAGGATCACAAAATGAGTTTGTATATCTGTATGGACGCTATTGCTTTTGGATATAATGAGGAACTAAAGATTATCAGTCCAGAAGCGGAAAATGGAGGTGTTTTAGGGAAGTTGAGTGACTTATGGACAAAATTAAGTGAAAAAACGACTTTGAAAAAACATCAAAAGTATAAAAGCAAACTAATTAGTGATTTTGATAATTTTTTTGAGCCTATAGGTGAAGGTTATGATACCTCGACGATAAATGGACCAAAATCTTGTGCTGTTACAGGGGAGGTTATCTCTAATCTTAACCCTAAGAAAAATAGACTCAATACCTATGATTCTGAGGAAGGAGATGAACCTATTTATGTTACAGAAACGGTAAAAGAACAAGCCGTATTAGGGCATACTATTCGACATGCAGATTACCACATTATTAGTAGTTTTAAATTTACAGATAGAAATAAAAGTAAAAAAACACTAACATTTCAAGGGTTAGACAAAGCACATCATGATTTTTCTGATGATAGTAAAAAACAAGCACCATTCTATGAATATCGAAACTGGAAGCCAAACCCTACTGATGATCTCTATATTTTAAAAAGAATCAATAATATCAATTTTTTGGAGAATGAATTTAAGGTATATCAGAAAGATATACCTTATGGTTTTTCTTTTTATGGTGGTAATCATTTTCCAGAAGTAGAAGAATTAGATAGAAACAATAAACGATATAAGAGACCTAAAGAATATAGCGAATTGGCAGGTAAAGAAGCGGCAAGTTTTAAGCGTTTAGGTATTTTGCGAATGGATGTAGACGGTCTAGGGGGTATTTTTGCAGATAAACTGCCCAAAGCAAATATCAATAGCTTTGCTGCCTATGCAACACTTTCAACACAATTAGATTTATTTTTTAGTGGTTACCTTAATACCATTCGAGAGGAAGGTGAGGCAGATGAAAAAGATGGGTATTTTCATTGGATACACATATTATATGCAGGTGGTGATGATTTATTTGTGATTGGACGATGGGATTTGGTCATTCAGTTTGGGGAGCGAGTTCGTGCTGATTTTGAGAAGTTCGTTGGTGGTCGGAAACGACCTTCTATTTCGGCAGGTCTCTCCTTAGTTGGTGGTAAATTTCCAATTGCCAAGGCCGCAGATATGTCTGGGGAAGCAGAAAAAGAAGCTAAAAACTTTTCCAATAAAAATGCAATTTGTCTGTTGGGCGAAACAGTGAGTTGGGAAAATGAGTTTGATGAAGTAAAAGAGATGAAAGATAAATTAGTAGAACTTTATCAAGACAATAAAATTCCAATGAGTTTTATTCAATTGTTTCGCAAATACAAAGCTATTAAAGATAAACACAAGAAGGTGGAACGTTTTAAAAAAGCGAAACTTGTTAAAGATGCGAATTACACTAAAGAGAGACGAGATTATAGCTATCGTTGGCATACTGCTTATCAACTAGGACGTATTGGAAAAGAGTTACGAACACTAAGCTTTATTGATAGAAAATTTATTAAAAAAATTCAGGCAGGTGCTTTTATAGACGATAGAAAGTACGACATTTATGCATTAGCAGCACGTTGGGCGGAGCTAGAAATTAGAAAAAGTAAAAACAACTCATAAAACAACATTCATTAAAACTTTTCTTAAATATGACATATGTAAAAAATAGTTTAAAACGTACTTGGATAACAGAGGGGATTGATATTGGGGCTATTTATTGGGCTAAAGGGTTAGGTGTTTTTTTAGCTCAAAAAGGTGGTAAGTATAAAGAAGGAAGTAGGGAAAGGGATAGTAGAGCAAATCCTTTGTCTACGACTCAGTTACGTAAATTTTTTGGACAAATAAAGCGTTTACAGGCAGAAGGTTATAGTGAAGCTAATCATAGTAAATTGTTAATGTTAATAGCTCAATTAGCTTATGCGGTAGGGCGTAATAAAGTACGTAGAGGGAGAGACGTTGTTGATACAACTAAAATAGGTTTTTTTCAGGAAGAACTAGAAACTGCTATCGAACAAATTAAAAATCCACAGCATTTTAAAAATTTTGTTAATCTTGTAGAAGCTATCGTGGCTTATCATAAATTTGAAGGAGGTCAATAATTATGAGACAATTAGAGAAAAAAATTCTTATAAAAGCGAATATGAAACTCATTACTGGTTTGCGTATTGGTGATAGTAAAGAAAATATTGAAATTGGTGGTGTCGATAGCCCTGTTGTGCGGCGTAAAGACACCTATGAGCCCTATATACCTGGTAGTTCCTTAAAAGGTAAAATGCGCTGTTTGCTTGAATTGATGGCAGGTGAAAATTTTGAAAGTAATTGCCAAAATATGGGTAGTTTAATTTGTCAATTGTTTGGTGCTTCTGAAAATAAACGTCAGGGGAAAAAGATAAAGGAACAAGAGGAGGAGTTAAATAAAGCGAAAAAAGCATATGATGATGGACATTTTACAGAAGAAGAGTATAAACAGAAAAGCAAAACCATAACACAGCAATTATCTAAATATACTAGTACACAATCTCGAATAATTGTACGAGATGCTTATCTTACAGAAGAATGGGAGAAAAAACTTCGGGAATCTGAATATACAGATATGCCTTATACAGAAATAAAATGGGAAAATGTGATTGATAGGGTAAGAGGAACAGCAGAACATCCTCGACAATTAGAGCGTATTCCAGCAGGTGCAGAATTTGACTTAAATTTTGTCATCAATATTTATAGTGGAGATGATGAAAATAAGTTGTATAAATTATTTGAAAGTGGTGTTCGAGCACTCAATGATGATTATTTAGGCGGAAGTGGCACTAGAGGATATGGACAGGTGGAAATAAAGGTAACAAATACAGACCCAAAAACAGTAAAAGAACATTATCTCAAAGATTTAGAAGAATTACTAAAATCATGAATTTAGCCCTTATCAAATTTCGTTTTGCAGAACCCCTGCATATAGGTACAGTTCGCGCTGATTATGATAGTTCTCAAAGTATGATACATTCAGATACACTCTATTCTGCCATCATTCAAGCATGGAGTGTACTAGGTCTTTTAGAGAAAACAAAGAATTATACTCAGCCTAAAGAACATCTAGGTTTTACTTTATCTAGTTTATTTCCTTTTTATCAAAAAGATAAATCAAGTGAAGCAATTTACTTTTTTCCAAAGCCTATAGGTGCTATTCCTCCAACAGACTATACAACTAGTAAGAAGGTAAAAAAGATTCAGTATTTAGACACTGGTTACTTTAAAAAATTGCTTGAAAAGGGGGAGATAGAAAAGCCAGAGGAAAAAGCACAAGGCATTTATTTAACAGATAATGATGATTTTAAAGAAAAAGATATAAATGGAGAGCTGACCGAAGGGGAAGGTCGTACTTTTATGCAAAAAAAAGTATTTCCAAGAGTGTATGTGCCAAGAACGGGAGAAGTAGAAACGGTTAATAATCGTCTACAATTATTAACAGATACTCGTATTTACTACATTGAACGCTTGTTTTTTAAAGGTGAATCTGGTTTATTTTGCTTGGTAAAACTAGAAGGGAAAGGAAAAGCTAGGGAAATAAATAAAGAAAGGTTAAAGGCAGCAATTAAATTGTTGGGTGATGAAGGCTTAGGTACAGATAGACGTGTAGGAAATGGGAGGTTTGATATAGATTTTGAAGTAGATTTTATAGATAATTTTACAGAATTTGATCAATTACCTTCTTCAAAGCATCAAGTAAATTTGTCTTTATTTTGCCCAAAAGATAGCCAAGTTTTGAGCCAAAGCCTAGTGAGGTATGAAATTATTAAACGAGGGGGGTGGATAACCGCAGATAATTATTTGACCTACCGCAAAAATGCCATTTATATGTTTAAAGAAGGAAGTATTTTTAAAAGTGGAACATCCCCAGAAGGAAAAACAGTAGATTTAGCACCCAAAAAGACACCTAGAGCCGTTCAGCACCCTATTTATCGGGTCGGGCATAGCCTATTTTTACCATTTCAATTCAAAAATTAACCATGCAACAAACTAAATTTAGCCCTAAAGAACGTTTAAACGAAACTTACCCTATTGCATTAACTGTACTCACACCAGTACATATAGGCACAGCCTCAGAAAAAATGTGGCTTAAAAACATAGACTATTTTTATGAAGATGGAAAAATTTATGTTGTTAATCAGGATAGGCTGGCTAAAGCAATTTTAGGAGAAGGAAGGAGAGAAGAAATGGGACGTTTTACTACTTATACTAATTACTTATCCAATGGAGAGCTAAAAAAATGTGGGGAATTTGTTAGACGACATGTAGATATTAAAAAATTAGCATATTTAGTCTATAATTATCAAGCAGAAAGTATTAATGAAATTCGACCACTCATTCGTTCAGGTAGTGATGGTCAAACGTTTATTCCTGGCTCTTCAATTAAAGGAGCTATTCGAAGTATAATTTTTAACTACTTACACAAAGGCTTACAAATAACTAGCTATGACAAACGAACCATTGAACAACTATTAGGGCGTTTTGATAGAAGCATTATGCGTTACATTCGCCCTTATGATGTGGCGATTAATAAAATAGAAATAGTTGATGTTGAATTGTTTAATCTATATAGGGCAGGTAGTGATTGGGAAAGTGATTACAAAGAAAACTTTCTAATTTCAGCAGAAAGTTTTCAACCAGAAGCTACTGCGTCTTTCACATTGAGTATAGCTAATGGATTAAAAACAGCAATTGAACAATATGATAAAAAAGTGTTGCCTACTTACATTGATAAAGTAATTATTCAGCAAAATCCCATACAGCTTTTATTCAATTTAATTAATGAATATACTTATCGTCATTTACAAAAAGAAATAGCTTTTTTCAGAGCTTATCCACAAGCAGAAGACACCGATTTAATTATTGAAGGTTTAGAAGTTTTACAGAAACAAACACAAAATAATGGCGATTCCTGTATTTTGCGTTTGGCTTACGGCAGTGGTTTTCATGGCATCACAGGAGATTGGCGTTTTCAAAATCATTTAGATACCATTCATTATCCTGATAAAGAAAATCGGACATGGAGTATGGCTACAAGAAGTAGACAGCCTGCTCGTTATAAATCAAGGCGGATAGCAGATAATGGAACTATTTTTATGCCTATGGGATTTGTGAAATTAACACTTCCAGAAGGAGCGGATAGAATTAAATTTCGCCAAACGCCAAATGTTTTTCGAACGAAAGCTAACGATATATTACCCCAAAAAACAAGGGCAGAGTCATCTAAAAAAACAGAGAACAAGCCACCTCAATCAGATAAAAAAAAGGAAAAAGAAATACCTGATTCTAAATCTGAACAGCTAATAGCCTATGAAAATGTTAAAATGGGAACAACTGTTTTTGAGGCAAAAATTGTTAAAATAGGTAAGCCTTTTTGTAAAGTAAAATTATTGATTGCCAACTATCCTTTTGATGAAGAAGCCTTAGAGGTAGATATGTCTGGAACAAAAAAGGCAAAATTAGTAGAAGGGCAAATAGTAAAAGTTATGGTTAATTCCCAAACAAAAGATGGGCAAATTAAAAGAGTTAAATATCAATCATGAGTAAATATATAGAAAAATCACCATTCCAATTAAATTTACAACAATTAAATCTAAAAAACTTCAGAGGCTTTGCAGATGTAAGATTGGACTTAAATCCTGAGTTGACAGTACTTATTGGCAGTAATGGTTCGGGAAAGTCTACCATTTTAGATGCCATTGCTAATTTATTACAAGTTTATGTCCAAAAGTTACATCATCCTGTCTTAGCAAATGATTTTTTATTAAGCATTTTTAATGACGATGATATAAAAAATGATGCTATTTCAGAGGGGGCAAATTGTCGATTACTTGCAGAGTTGTCTTTTGAATCAATAGAAGCTGAAAAAGCTCAAGAAGAAGATGAGGAAGATGAAATTGATATATCAACAGCTCGCCGAGATGATACAATTAGTTATATTAATTGGGCAGTTGCTTTAAAAAAGAAAAACTATAAAATTGAAGATTTTGATGAGCTAATAGATTTAGATACATTCTATAACTCTGTTCAGTTAAAATTGAAACATAACGAACCTTTTGGCTTACCATTAGTGGTTTATTACCCATTAGATGATGCAACTTCTTCTTTAAGGAGAACAAAACAAGAAGGGCTTAATCAAGATACTGTTTTTAGTGCTTTTGAAGATGCTTTAAGCAGAAAATCATTTAACTATCAAGCCTTTTTTGAGTGGTTTAGATGGCAAGAAAACTTAGCTCGTCAAACAGAAGATAAGTTTTTACTAAATACCGTTTGTGAGGCAATTTATGGCGTATTTAATGATAAGAAAAGGGGGGAGGAAGCTAGGGATGAGAAAGCTAGTTTTACTAATTTACATGTGGATTGGATGGGTATGAAACAAGGGGAGTTAAGGATTCAAAAAGAAGAACAAAATCTAAAAGTTACTCAACTATCCTCTGGTGAAAAAAGCCTCTTATTACTTGTTGCAGATTTAGCACGTCGTTTAGCTTTGGCCAATCCCAACTTAAAAAACCCACTTACAGGTAATGGTATTGTTTTGATTGATGAAATAGACTTACACCTACATCCTAAATGGCAACGAAAAATCATTACACAACTTCTTAAAACATTTCCCAATTGCCAGTTTATAGTAACTACACATAGTGCTGAAGTGTTAAAGGGAGTTGATAAAGAGCATCTACGAATACTAAAAAACGGTGAGGTTATTCATATTCCACCTTACATTAAAGGACGGGATAGTAATTCTATATTAGAGGATGCCTTTGGATTACCTAAAAGAACTGTTGAGTATGAAGGAAAACTAAATAAATTTTATGAACTTGTTGAAAGCAATAAATCAGGTGCTAGAGAAGTACTTGATGATTTAATCAAAGATTGGGGAGAAACAGATGAAGAAATCATTAGAGCAGAATCATATTATGAAATTTTTTAAATCTACTTAATTATGAAATATATTGAAAAAAATAAAAAAGAGCCTCAAGCCTTGCGTTTATTTAGGGCTACGTCAGGAGTTAGTTATGACTCATATGTAGATAAAGGTGATGTGCTTAAAAAAGCACTACTTAAAGAGCAGGGATACATCTGTGCCTATTGTATGAAACAAATTGATTATGAATATGGAAGTGGAAAAAAAATGAGTGTTGAACACTTTAAACCACAAACATTATATCCTAACTTGGATTTAGACTATCGAAATTTGTTAGCAGTATGTAAAGGTTCATATAGTTTAGATGATAGTTCAAATGATATAGGTAGTAGTAAGAAACATAAGCCTAAGAAAATACTTTGTTGTGATTCATCTAAAGGAGATATGGTTTTAAAAAAATTAAATCCATTAAAAAAAAATTGTGAAAGCTTAGTAAGCTATATTGTTGATGGAAGAATCAAACCAACTATAAGTAATGATTTTGACATTAAAGACGATTTGGAAAAAGTACTTAATTTAAATAATATAGTGTTGATAAGAGCGCGGAAAGCTACTATAGACAGGGTTCGTAAAAAGTTAGTAAAAGATCGCCCTATTAAACAATGGAATAAAGCTTTTTTGCAAAAACACTTAGATGATTGGACTACTAAACAGAATGGGAAATTTAAAAGTTACTGCATGGTTGCTATTTGGTTTTTAAAAAGTTTATTGAAAAAGCCTAGGTATAAATAAGAATATTATTGGTTTTGTATATGGAATTAGGTTTGTTTCTTTGGCTATGTTAGGTTTTCCTATTTTCCTAGTTTTATCTCCCCCCAAAAAAAACCTTCACACTAAATTATCTTACAAAGGCCACTACATACTTCAGAAGATTTGCCGCTACTTATCCTGATTTTGAAATTGTGCCGACACTGTCTGCACAATTTAATTGGACAGATAATTTCGTTTTATTAGATAAAAACAAAACCATCACAAACTGGCTAAAAGAAGCCCTCACACAACACGGCATAGGCGCGAAAACGGCGG
This sequence comes from Bacteroidota bacterium, assembly GCA_020631155.1. GTDB lineage: Bacteria > Bacteroidota > Bacteroidia > Chitinophagales > UBA2359 > JAHDHV01. The sequence goes on from JAHDHV010000172.1 coordinate 10,130, forward strand.
TTGGTTATGGTTATATGAAGTAAGAGAGAATTAACTTCTAGACCTCAAATAAACCCCCTCGCCTTTAGCTCCAGATACTTATTAATACTATTAACCGTCAGATGTTCAGGGGCGGTGAGGATCGCTTGTATACCATGTTTTTGCAACTCCTTGACGATCATTTTTTTCTCAAAAGAAAACTTTTGGGCAATCGTTTTTTGGTAAATTTCTTCGAGATTGTTGGCTTTGCTGTCCAATAATTGCCGCAATTCGGTATTTTCAAAAAAGATGACGACCAATAAATGCTGCTTCGCTATTTTCCGCAAAAAAGGCAACTGTCGCTTCAAACTGCTGAGGGTTTCAAAATTAGTGTAGAGGAGCAGCAAACTCCGCTGGGTAATCTTTCGGCGAATGGCGACATATAATTTGCTATAGTCAGACTCTAAAAAGTTGGTTTTTTCTTGATATAAAACCTCCTGAATATTCCGCATTTGAATACCGCGATTCGTAGCAGGGAGGAGGCTGCCCAAATTTTCCGCAAAAGTAATCAAACCTGCTTTATCCCCCTTTTTTAAGGCTACGCTCGACATTACTAGGGTCGCATTAATCGCATAATCCAAGAGCGACAAACCCTCAAAAGGCATCTTCATCACTCGCCCTTTGTCAATCAGATTGTACACCTGTTGCGAGCGTTCATCCTGAAATTGGTTGACCATAAAATTATTGCGCCGCGCCGTTGCTTTCCAGTTGATGGTACGATAGTCGTCTCCTGTTACGTATTCGCGAATTTGCTCAAACTCCATGCTGTGCCCGATGCGCCGTATTTTTTTAATGCCATATTCGTGCAAGCGATTGGAAATGGCTAATAATTCGTATTTGTGCAATTGCATAAAAGATGGGTAAACAGGCACTTCGGTATTTTCCGAAAAGCGATACCGCCTTTTTATCAACTTCAACGGGCTACTCGCAAACACATTCAATGTGCCAAATTGATAGATACCCCGTTCTGTTGGGCGCAATTGATAGGTGAGGCGAGTATCTTTTTGCGCTGCTAATTTTGTGCGAAAAACAGCATCGCGCAATTGAAATTGAAAAGGCAGTTCATCAATGATTTCTAACTCTGTTTCAAAAGGATAGTTATTTTCTAGTGAAATGTATAAATCATTGACATCACCATTAGAAAGCTTCTCAGGCTGACTACGTTTTCCACTTATCGCCGCCTTCCAACGATACAATAAAAGCACATCTACGATAAAAGCTACACCCACCATAAACAAATACAATTGAGCCGCAGGCAATAGCGAGGGGTAGCTATAGGCTAATAAAAAAAAGACAAGGCCAATTCCCAATACTAAAAACAAACGGGAACTAAGATATAGGCTTTTAATAAAATGTATCATTGGTTTTTTGGCTTTGTAGCTTTTTGGCTCTTTAGATTTTTGGCTTTTTAGCTATTAGAGAATTGGTCTAATCACAAATCCACGAACCATTATAATATTTTTTGAGTGTGTCAAGAATTTAGGGAATGGCAAAATACTTTTTAAATAGACATTCA
>JAHDHV010000173.1 GCA_020631155.1 Bacteroidota bacterium
TTTTTGCCTTAATCAAATTGCCATGTGGTCCGTACAAAATAATATCACTCGACCGCTTCGGCACATTAGTCGGCTCCAAACCCGCTAATATTTCCTCAATATGCTGCGCGCTCGCCGAGCCATAACGCTGCAAAAAATCGGTAATCAAATCTACCTTTTCCCGAAACAATTCCATATCATTCATATTCCCAATCACCTTAATCTTATTCCCTCTCGGAATCAATTTCAACTTAGGAAATGATTGTTTCAGGACATTAAATTTAGAATTATTAATTCCAAAAAAATCTACCAAACTAACGCCTTCAATATCAATAACTATCTCGCTCAATATATTTCTTTTTTTTAATTAAATAAATAATTTAAAAAATAGAAAAGCCGTACAGATGTAGCGTGTTACATCTCCGCCCTTCCCAAAACCCATTATATTCTAATCGTAAAGATAAAAAAATAAGGTAAAAACATACTCATTTTCAAAAATAAGCCTACATTAAAGGCTCAATTTTAAAAAGAAGCACAGGCAGGTCAAAAATCGGTAGCAAAACGCAGCCTTGCAGCGCAGAAACGATATTTTTGACAAGCGTTTTTTTTGCTTACAAAAAAAAGTAAATCGCTGAAATCTTATATCTTATATCTCACGTCTTACATCTAAAAAAAAAAAACACCATGCCAACAACAAACTCAACTTTTCCACAAAAAAAACAGTTCCTAAAACTCGCTATACTCCTGATAATCAGCCTATTAGTTACTCCAAACATCCACGCCCAAGTCGCCGATATGGACTACGCCCGACAAGCCATTGACACCCTTTGCAGCCCGTCCATGCATGGCAGAGGCTACGTACAAGAAGGCGACCGCAAAGCAGCCAACTACTTAGCCGCCGAATTTAAACGCTTAGGATTAAAAAGCTTCAACAAAGGAACTTACTTTCAACACTTCTCCATAAACGTACAAACATTTCCTAATAAAATGGATGTGCAACTCAATGGCAAACAACAACTTGCTGCTGGTGCTGACTTTCTCATTCATCCCACTTCCAAAGGCATTACAGGTAATTATAAAGTAAAAAGCATTTCAGAAAAATGTGTGACCAATGAGAAAAAATGGGAGAAACTATTGAAAAAAGACTACAAAAATAAAGTCGTTTTATTTAATTTTGATAAAAATGATAAGGCACTAAAGGAAAAAGTAGCTACTTTTCAAGAAAAATGCCCTGCAACAGCCTATCTTCATGTAGAACCCAAAAAATTAACTTGGCACATCAGCCCTGTTGTCAATGAAACAACGGAATTGATTCTTTTGCAAAAATCCTTGCCTAAAAAAATCAAATCCATTGACTTAACCATTGATAGCGAGTATTTAACTGATTATCAAACGCAAAATGTAATCGCCTATATCGAAGGCACAACACAGCCCGATTCCTTCTACGTATTCACCGCACATTACGACCACATCGGGCGTTTAGGAGCGAATGCCTACATTCCTGGTGCCAACGACAATGCAGGCGGTACGGCTATGCTCCTCAATATGGCTGCCTACTACCAAAAAAATCCACCCAAATACAGCATTGCATTTATGGCATTTGGAGCAGAAGAAGTCGGTTTAGTAGGCTCGCTTTTTTACGTAGACAATGCCTATTTTCCATTAGACAAAATAAAATTTCTATGGAACCTCGACCTCGTAGGCACAGGAGACGAAGGCATCACTCTAGTCAACGCTCGGCAGCTTGAAAGAGCCTTTCAGACAGTTGCCAGCATCAATGAACGCGAAAACTATTTGGTTAACATCAAAAAGCGAGGCGAAGCACGCAATAGCGACCACTGGCCGTTCTACAACAAAGGCGTTCCAAGCTTTTTCATCTATGCAAGAGGCGGAATCCAAGCCTATCACGACATCTACGACCGCGCCGAAACCCTGCCCCTCACCGAATTTAACGACATCATGCAATTAATGATCGATTTTGTGGAGGAATATTGATGTACATGCGTTTATTCCTTTGGACGTAATGCGCGAACCTGTTTACCTGTCTGCCACATTTCGGAGCTGCCAATTTCGCTTAATTCCTCTCCTAGTCGTTCTCGATAATCAGCCTTGCTATTCGCCTCAATCGTAATTGCAGCCTCGTTTCCACTTTCTACGCTATCGTACAACTCCTCAAAAACAGGGGCAACCGCATCCCGAAAGCGATTTTTCCAATCCAATGCACCGCGCTGTGCCGTTGTCGAGCAGTTCGCATACATCCAGTCCATGCCATTTTCCGCCACCAAAGGCATCAAACTTTGCGTCAATTCCTCCACCGTTTCATTGAACGCCTCGCTAGGGCTGTGTCCTTTTTTACGCAGCAAATTATATTGTGCTTCCATAATACCAGCCAATGCACCCATCAAAACACCGCGCTCACCAACCAAATCGCTAGTTACTTCCTTTTTAAAAGTTGTTTCAAACAAATAGCCCGAACCAACCCCAATACCAACAGCTATTGCACGTTCTCGCGCTCTGCCTGTCGCATCTTGATGAATGGCATAGCTCGAATTAATACCTTTTCCAGCCAAAAATAATCGGCGTACACTTGTTCCCGAACCTTTTGGCGCAATCAATATAACGTCCACATTATCAGGCGGTATAACTCCTGTTTGCTCGTTGTAGGTAACTGCAAAACCATGTGAAAAATAAACCGCTTTGCCTTCGGTTAGGTGCGGCAACATTTTTGGCCATACCGCTATTTGCCCTGCATCCGAGAGCAAACTCAACACGATTGTCCCCCGTTTTGTTGCCTCCTCAATGTCAAACAAGGTCTCCCCCTCTATCCAACCATCTGCAACAGCTTTCTCCCATGATTGCCCTCCTTTTCGCTGCCCAACAATCACATTGAAACCATTGTCGCGCAAATTCAGTGCCTGTGCTGGTCCTTGTACACCATAGCCAATCACTGCTATTGTTTCTTCTGCCAAAGCAGTTTTCGCTAGTTCCAGTGGAAATTCCTCTCGCGTCACCACGTTTTCTTCCACTCCACCAAAATTAATTTTTGCCATGTTTTATTTAGATTTTAGAAATTAGATTTTTAGACTTTTGGATATTTGGACTTTTAGCTTTTTGGATATTTAAGTAAGCAGACACAATTAAACAACTATTGAATTTGTCATAAAATATTGATAATAATTAATTTATCTCGCGTCTCATGTCTTAAATCTTATGTCTAAGTACTTAGCTGTTAGAAATCAGAATTTAAATAATCCAAAATTCGTAATTCGTAATTGATAATTCGTAATTAATTTTCCTCATGATGCGCCATGCTATAGCCCGGATAATTTTTCATATCGGGCAATTGCGGTAAAATTTCACTCAAACGAATACCCGACAGCGTAAGTGCAATACTTCCAGAACGCACATATTCCGTTTCACCATAGTTTCGCAAGGAGCGCAAAAACGCCTCTAAAGTCTCACGATTACCTGTTTTTTCTAGCACCACAAACTGCTCATTTTTCGACAATACACGCGCATTATTCTGCATCGCCAAAGCCTCAACACCCGCCACTTTTTTACCATCTTCCAAGTTCACCTTAAACAAAGCCAACTCACTGCTAATCAAATCCGCATCCGTATGATATTCCGCGTGAATCACCTCCACAACAGTATTAATTTTTTTGACAACCTTCGATACCATATCCTCTGTCACACAAATACCTATGGTAAAGCGAGAAATGCCTTTTTTCTCCGTTTCCGAAACGGTCAGGCTTTCAATATTGATGTGTCGCCGAGTAAAAACCGCCGTAATGCGACTTAGCAAACCCACCATATTTTCAGTGTATATATTGATTGTATATTTTTTTTGTTCCATTACTTATTTTTTGGCTGTTTAGCCTTTTAGCTCTTTGGCTATTTAGCTTTTAGATTAATCTTATATCTTATATCTTATATCTTATATCTCACGTCTTATATCTTATATCTTATATCTTATATCTCACGTCTTATATCTTATATCTTATATCTTATATCTAATTTGGGGCTTCCCCCTCTGTTTCGCAAAAAACGCTGTACAGAAATTCCGTTAATCCAAAAGAAAGTTAGCTGTAGAGGCGTTACATGTAACGTCCCCAAATAAAAGCAAGCGTTTTTGCTCAATCATCGGGGTCGGGCTGCCCGTTGCAATTCGCCTTTGCCAAAACGCTGTTCGCTCTAAACCTCGCTGATAGCTCTCTTCGTTCCGCCCTCGCTCGGTTAAGGCTCTCTAGCGTTTGGCTTTGCCTCATTTCCACTCGCATCCCTAAGCCGCACAAACTCAAAGTTACTATTTAAAATTAAATCCGAAATCGTACAGACGCGATTAATCGCGTCTCTACCAAATCAATAATTTATTCCAAACGCACATCCGCAACTCCTGCTCCTGCTGGCACCATCGGAAAAACATTTTCCTCTTTTTCCACCATAATTTCCAACAAATAAGCAGTTGGACTATCTAGCATTTCCTGCATGGCTGCTGATAACTTCTCTCGTTCACTAACTCGTTTCGCTTGAATACCAAAACCTTCCGTAATCTTCACAAAATCAGGATTTTGCAGTTCTACAGAAGAATATCTTTTATCAAAAAACAACTGCTGCCATTGTCGCACCATCCCCAAATAGTTGTTGTTCAGAATGATGATTTTTACAGGCAAACCCGACTGCTGAATCGTTCCCAATTCCTGTAAAGTCATTTGAAAACAACCATCGCCAATTACTGTTACGACCACTCGCTCAGGATCAGCAAATTTACAGCCGAGCGCAGCAGGCAAAGCAAAACCCATCGTTCCCAAACCGCCAGAAGATACCCAACCATTTGTTTGGCGGTACTCATAATAGCGTGCCGTTGCCATTTGATGCTGCCCAACATCAGGCACAACTATCGCCTCGCCCTTCGTTTTATCCGACAACATTTTAATGACCTCTCCCATTTTGATCGCCCCTTCTGTTGTGTGCAAATCACGCTGAATAATCTTTTCAAATTCAATTGCTTCACACTCCTTGAAACGCTGCATCCATTCAGTATGGGTATTTTCTTGAATCAAAGGTAATAATTTTTGTAGTGCCTGTTTCGCATCTGCATTAATCGCGACCGTTGTTTTTACGTTTTTATCAATCTCCGATGGGTCAATTTCAATGTGAATCACCTTCGCCTGAGTCGCATATTTCGACACATCCCCCGTAATGCGATCATCAAAGCGCATCCCAATCGCAATCAGCACATCACATTCAGCACTCAACACATTTGGACCATAATTGCCATGCATCCCCGGCATCCCAACACACTGCGGATGATGTCTAGGAATCACCGACAAGCCTTGTAAAGTACAAGCCGTTGGAATATCTGCCTTTTCAATCAAAGCCGTCACCTCCTCCTGTGCTTTGGAAATCAAAATACCTTGCCCTGCCAACAAATAAGGTCGTTTCGCCTCATTAATCAGTTTCGCAGCAGCCTCAATATCACTCATTTTAGGTTTTGGCGTTGGCCAATAACTTCTAATACGCGGTGCTTTTTGGTATTTCCAAAGCAATTCCCCAAATTGAGCATCCTTTGTAATGTCAATCATAACGGGGCCTGGTCGTCCTGTATTGGCGATGTAAAAGGCTTTGGCAAAAATATCGGGAATTTCCTCTGGTTTTGTAATTTGGTAGCTCCATTTCGTTACAGGCATCGTCACGCCGACCACATCAGTTTCCTGAAAAGCATCCGTTCCCAAGAGCGAGCTGTACACCTGCCCACTAATGCAAACAATTGGCGTTGAATCCATTAACGCGTCCGCCAAGCCCGTCACCAAATTGGTTGCGCCCGGCCCAGAGGTTACAATGCAAACACCTGGTTCTTTTTTGATGCGTGCATAACCTTCCGCCGCATGACTAGCTCCCTGCTCATGTCTTACCAAAACGTGTTTTATCTGGTCTTGATAGTCATAAAGCGCATCGTAAACAGGCATAATCGCCCCACCGGGGTAGCCAAAAATTACGTCTACTCCCTCTGCTACCAAACAGCGTACTATCGCCTCCGCCCCTTTGATGGTCTCCGTTTTGGGACTGGCCTGCTCTCCATTTGCTTGTCCGTTACTCATTGGATTTGTACTTGTTTTTGCGGTTGTTTTCATGGCATATTTTGAAATTGATGATTTATTTTTGTTTGGTGATAGAGACAATTCATAAATTGTCTTTACGTGAGTTATTTTTTCAAGTATTGCCTATCTAAATATTCTGCTTGAACAAAGCAAAAAGGGATTAGTTTGGTACCCAATGGCACTTTTACTGGTCGAATTTGCTTTATCAACTTTTCTAAGTATTTAATTATCAAAGGCTTATTATGAACTTGTTGTGCAATATTGTTAACTTCTTTTTGAATCAACTGAATGGCTTCTTTTCTACCTTCTACCAAATTATTACTATTTAACCCTAAAATATCGATAGTTTGCTCTGCTTGATTTTCAGTAATCAAGTCCCAAATATTTTTTACGATTACATCTGCTTTAACTTGTCTTTCCCAAGTCGAAAATTCGCGAAACATCTGCACCATATAATTTTAAATCTTCTGGCGCAAGTTCATAGGCATTGATTTGATTTTCAGCGTTCAATTTGAACTTGTAAATTAAAAAATCATCTTTCCCATCTTCGTTTTTAGTATTTAAATTGCCTAAAACCATCGGCGAATGGGTTGTCACTACAAATTGAACATTTGGAAATTCGTCTGCCAATACTTTTAAAATATTGCGCTGCCATTTAGGATGTAAATAGGTATCAATTTCATCAATCAATACAATCGCATGAGCTTTGCTAATGTCCTCCATATCGGGATTTGCCTGCATCAAACGCATCATAAAAAATCCCACCCAACTAAATACATTGCTCAAGTCTTGACTTAACAAATCTATAGTGATACCATTTGGATTATCAGTTGTTTTTATAATCACCTCGTTATCAGCAGAATAATGATAGGCAACCGTCACAAATTCAATGGCTTTAGGATTCGTATTTTCCGAAGTGACTAAAGAAATAATTCTAAATATTTTGTGAATCAATCTTAGTTCTTTAGCTGTCTCTTTACGTTCTTTATTTTGTAAATAAACACTATACATCTTTTCCAGCCACAACTTAAACTGATTTAAGCGGTCATCGGGATAGTTCATAATCAATGGCAATACATCATAGGCATTAGGTTTGGCTTCTTTAGCAAAAGTCAAATTCGGTTTTTCATTGCGTCCCTGCCCTTGCGGAAAACCGATGATTAGATGTTCGAAATAATTATTTTCTGCTAATAAAAAATTATCTTCTTCCAAAACATCCACATCTACATCCTCAAACTGTATCCCTGTTAAACCACCATCACTTAGTCGAATGGTATTGATATAGAGTTTGTTTAGTTGATAACCGACTGTAATTTCTCCACTATTGGCATAATACCGCTTACCATCTTTATCTATTTTTTTGATTTTCAAAAGGTTTTGTAAGCTTTTAGCAGCCGTATTAATCAGATTATTTTGTTTAGTGCCTACTAAGGCTAAAGCAATAGCGCGAATGATGGTAGATTTTCCCAAACCATTTTCTCCAATAATGCAGGTTACTTTTTTGCTTAAATCTATACTTATATTGGAAAAATGACCAATATTTTCAAGGCTTAAATAAGCTAGTTTTAAGGGGTTATTTAAGATAATTTTTTTGCGGTATTGTTGAACTTGAGCTAGGTTTTTGTGAAATCTTTTGGGGTCAATGAAATTAATACTAGGTGGTTCTTTTTCTGTATGTTCTAAATAATCTCTACCAATTCCATCAATATTTTTTTTATCATTTTCTAAAATGAAATTTAATACCTCTATGTAATTACCTTTTTTATACTCCTTTTGCCAAGATTTAATTTTACCTACATTCCCTTCACCTATCAATGATGCATTTATCTTTTCAGCGATATATTCAAACAATTCTTTCTTTATTTTTTCATCATATGAATATCCTATAATATGGCTAAAAGCAATTGTTTTCGTATTATTTGCATTAATCCTACAAAACACATTTCCATTATTAAATTGCCAAAAAGTAATAATTACATCTTTTTCACCTCCCCAAAACCAATACCCTTTTGCTAAAAAATCTCCCCCATTGTTATCTCTCAACTGAAAATACAAATCCTTGTCTTTTTTGCGTTTTTCTAGCAAAAAAGTTAGTATTTCTTCATGTAGTTGAGGATGAATATTTTTCATTAGTTAGTTATAAATTATGACGGCTAAAGCCTTCGTTACAGAAATTTTTATCAAATTATGACGGCTAAAGCCTTCGTTACAGAAATTTTTATCAAATTATGACGGCTAAAGCCTTCGTTACAGAAATTATATTAAATCAATTGTCTCCGAAAATAATTCGGAGCTACATCACCCATCCGTCACACATCCTTCTGATGCAGACGAAACAAGTTTGTAATATTTATATAAAATACCGCTTTTGGCATTGGGTTCGGGTTGTTGCCAGGCGTTGCGGCGGGCGGCGATTTCTTCATCAGATAGGTCTGCGTCCATCGTATTGTTGACGGCATCAATGGTAATGCGGTCGCCGTCTTTGAGCAGTGCCAATAAGCCGCCTTCCTGCGCTTCGGGGGTGATGTGTCCAACGACAAAGCCGTGTGTACCTCCCGAAAATCGCCCGTCAGTAATGAGGGCTACGCTTTTTCCTAAGCCTGCGCCCATAATCGCTGCGGTCGGTTTCAGCATTTCGGGCATCCCCGGTGAGCCTTTTGGTCCTTCATAGCGAATCACGATGACTGTTCCTGCTGTTATCGCTCCATTTTGGATGCCTTCAATCGCATCTTCCTCACAATCAAAGACTTTTGCGATGCCTTCAAAGCGTTCTCCTTCTTTTCCTGTGATTTTGGCAACGGCTCCTTCTTTGGCTAAATTGCCGTAGAGGATTTGTAAATGCCCTGTTTTTTTCAAAGGTTTTTCAAAGGGATAAATAACATCTTGATCTTCGGTTAAATTAGGTAAATCGGCTAAATTTTCAGCAATGGTTTTTCCTGTAACGGTTAAACAATCGCCATGTAAATAGCCTTTTTCCAATAAATATTTCATGACCGCAGGCACACCGCCTACCTTATGCAAATCTTCCATTAAATAGCGTCCACTCGGTTTGAGGTCGGCAAGAAAGGGCGTTTTATCACTAATACGTTGAAAATCTTTTAAAGTTAGCGGCACACCAACCGATTTTGCCATTGCTATCATGTGCAGTACTGCATTTGTTGAGCCGCCTAAGACCATTATTATGGTTAACGCATTTTCAAAAGCCTGTAAAGTCATAATGTCTTTGGGCAAAATATCTTTTTCCAGTAAAATGCGAATGGCTGCACCGACCTCCAAACATTCCTTTTGCTTGTCCATGCTTAGTGCTGGATTGGAGGAGCTATAAGGCAGGCTCATACCCAATGCTTCAATGGCGGAGGACATGGTATTGGCGGTGTACATGCCTCCACAAGCCCCCGCCCCCGGACACGCATTTTGGATGATCCCTTTAAAATCTTCAGGGGTGATGGTGTCCGCAAATTTTTCGCCTAAAGCTTCAAAGGAGGATACAATATTGAGGGTTTTGCCTTTGTAATGCCCCGAATGAATGGTGCCGCCGTAAACCATAATACTCGGTCGGTTGAGGCGACCCATTGCCATGACTGCCCCCGGCATATTTTTATCACAGCCGACTACTGCAACAAGGGCATCGTACCACTGTGCGCTAACCACCGTTTCGATGGAATCGGCGATGATGTCGCGTGAGGGTAAAGAGTAATGCATTCCGTCCGTTCCCATAGAAATGCCATCACTTACGCCAATGCTGTGGAAAATCAAACCTACTAATTCGCTGGCGGTAACGCTTTTTTTGACCACTTTTGCCAAGTCGTTGAGGTGCATATTGCAGGTGTTGCCCTCATAACCTGTGCTAACGATGCCTACTTGCGCTTTGTTCATGTCTGCCTCTGTTAATCCGATACCGTAGAGCATGGATTGTGCGGCAGGCTGTGTTTCGTCTTGTGTGATTCTTCGGCTGTATTTGTTCATTGCTTGTGTGAGATTTTAGATGGGAGACGTGAGATTTGAGACAAACTGCTATCAAATAACAGGGGTTTGGTGTTGGGTTCGGACGCGTTTTCGATAGGCTTCGGCGATGGTTGTGCCTAGTGACTGTTCGATGGTTAGCTTCATTTTGACATCGTTGATTGTTGCGATTTGTGCTACTTCTGTAGCGGTGCCTGTTAAGAAAGCTGCATCTATATTGCCTAATTCTTCGGGTTTGAAATGCTTTTGTTTTACTTCGATGCCTAGCTCTTTGGCAATTTCGAGTATGGTTTGTCGGGTAATTCCTGAAAAAATCGCGCCTTCAGGTGCGGTGTATAAAGTGCCATCTTTCTCAAAAAAGAAATTGGCTCCCGGTGCTTGTGCCACAAAACCTTTTTCATCTAACATCAATGCTTCATCGTAGCCTGCGCTGCGTACTTCTTGCGAGGCTAAAATATTGTTGACATAATGCCCACTAACTTTTGCTTCAACATGAACCGCTTTCGGGCTGATTTTGGCGTATTTTGATACTTTGAGATTGAGAGTTTGGTCGCCAAAATATTTTGCCCATCGCCAAGTGCATATCATTAAATGAGCAACCGCACTTGGGCGTAAGGTCATTTGCTCGCCTACATAAATTACAGGACGTAGGTAAGCGTTGGTTAAGTTATTCTTTTTCAATAACTTATAACTAATGCTAATTAATTCTTCCACATTGTAGGTAGTATTCATATGCAAGAGGTTCGCGCTATTTAGCAGGCGTTCAAAATGTGCTTCTGCTTTGAAAATATGCGTACCTTCTGTGGTTGCATAAGCTCGGATTCCCTCAAATACGGCATAACCGTAATGCAAAGATTGTGTGTATGGGCTAATGCCTGCTTCCTTAGCCAAGTGGAAGTTTCCATTAATGAAAAGATAGGTTCTGTTATTGAAGTACATATTTTTTTCTCTTTTAAGTGCTTAGACATAAGATTTAATGCATGAGATAACCCACTTACTATCAACAAATTACACCAAATTCAATAGTTGTTTAATTTTGTCTACTTACTTGACAATGGTATATTAAGGATATACTTGATATTACTCCTAATACTTTAATTTTAAAATTGCTTTTTGGCTATTTAGACTTTTAGCTTTTTGGCTGTTAGAAATTAGTTAAAATAAATCACTTTTTAATTTTAATGGATATAAATTTTTTATTTTTATAGTATTGTGACGGCTAAAGCCTTCGTTACACATGACCACATGCATGTGGTCATGCAAAAAGAAATCAATCAGTAAAAAACGTCCCAAAACGAATCACTAATCTACTAATCCACGAACTGTCAAAATAAACACAAACTGTTAGGTGGATAAACTCGGTATTTGAAACATACCAAAAAAGCCACCCTTGTTATAAGGATGGCTTTCTATTACAAATTATTTACAAATATACCTATAAAATTGCTATGCCATCCCTTTAATTGGTGACTATAATAATGACTACAACAATAATAGATAATACTGCAAACATTTCTTTTATTTTTTAAGTGTATGTTTTTATTGACAATGCTAAGTTACTACATCTTTTAATAAGATAAAAATTTTTTTCACTTTTTATTTCAA
>JAHDHV010000174.1 GCA_020631155.1 Bacteroidota bacterium
TCACCCAAACTCGTATTTTTGAATCGAAAAAAGCTTAATGTACCATTGTCAAGGTAATAAATATAGGTAAGATTAGACAAGTCTTTTTCTTTTAATTCTTGGGAATATCTAGGAACTCCTATTGCCCATTTTAATAATTGTTTGACACGATAATACTTTTTTTTCCCTTCAGAATAATCCTGTATATTTTCCTCATTATCCGCAACCATTCTGACACCCTCAGCCATATATACCCCATTATAGCCCTGTTTGTGGGTTTCTACTCCTATGGGATCATCGTCAATTCTTCCAGAAATGGCAATGTATTTATCTGCAAGAGACGGTCTAGTAGAAAGGTAGTAAGGAATGATAAATGCCCCAAAAGAATGTCCCAAAACATAAACCGTCTTACCCCTATCCTTAAAATATTTAATGGCTCTCAATAGCATTTCGGAGCTATTATCCACTTCTTTTTTTGCCATTTCCAAACTAAATTCGTCTTTATATTCAAACATCTCTGGATTGTAGGTAGATGATTGATGCAAATGAACGCGAAAGTAGTTTTCATAGTTGGGCAAAAATCGCCAACTTGAAACGCTGTCTCTTTTTACAAAATTTAAATCCCCTTTAGGACCGCCTTGTAAGAGTATCAACACTTTTTCTTTTTCCATATCTCCATCTGAGACCCAAAGTTTGCTTGTGTCTTTTGGTAAGACGGTCATTGGATAGGAAAATTTTTGTTGAGCTACCGTTTGATTGGGGGTAAATAATAGAAGAATGAAAAATAAACCGATTAGGTTTAAATGTAATTTATACATGTTTGTAAAATTTTTGAATGACTAAAAACACTAAGTTATTCGGTTTTTTCCATTCAAAATTGTATTTATGGGACAGCATCGTTATTCTACCTTCCAAAATAGTTCACTTTCCAGCTTTTTGAGGTTAGCAAATAACTGTTTGGGAGATTCTCCACTTTTAAGTCTTGTATTTTTGATAAAATCGGATTGGTCATAATAATTGGCTTCCATTGCTAATCTTGTCAAGGAATATTGGTTTTTTTGGGATTGTATTAATGCTTTTCGGAATTTTACAACAGACAAATACTCTTTTATAGAATAAGAAAGGTGTTTTTGAAAAAGCCGTAATAAGGTTCTTCTACTTATCCCAATATCACTCGCCAAATCACTTATTTTAACTATATCATTGGTATTGATGATGTTTTTAACAGCTATTGTTAATCTTTTTTCGGCAAAAGGATGGTAATGATTTAGAAAAAACTCATCAAGAAGGTCTCTTTTTTGCTCTAATTTTGTTTCCCTGTATACATTTGTTAGTGTTTCTTTAAAAGAGGCACCATAATACTTAAAAAATGAAAAATGTTCTTGAATTAAGTTGGAAAGTGGAATATCTATAAAATGATTGATGCCTAATGGGTTAAAAACGATTGTAATTTTGTTTTGTGGTCCAAATAGCTCAATTTTTCTTGAACGGTTAAATTTTCCTACCAATAGAGTTAGCAATTCTTCTGATTGTTGGTATTTGTGCACTCTTTTGTTAGTGGTCCATGTTAAGGTCGAATTTTTATAGATGTTTAATGTGCTTGTAAAGTTGGGGTAATAGGTAATGCTTTTTTTATACTGTTTTTCATCATTTACATGGAAATAGTATGCCTTGATTTTATCTTTCAAGAGTTCATTTTTTGGACTGATAAACGCTATTTCCTTTTTCATTGCTTATATCTAAAGTTGTTGAGTTGTAAAGATACTCAATGAAACCTAAACTTTACTTCTCTTCTTCCTCTAGTAGTTTATTATATTCTTCCAAATAAAATTTAGCTGCTTCCGCATCAATAGTTTTGTAATATTCTATTAGTTTGAGATATAAGGAGTCGCCTATTCCATGCATAAATGGGGATAGGGTATCTAATAAATATTCAATTTCTTTTGTATCTGTAGACTTGTTTTCAATTATTCGGTTGACTTCTTGCTCTAAAGCAGGCAAATAGGCTTCCAAACTTTTATGAAATTCTTTGATGGCATTAACAATGTTAGAACATGATTCGTCCATTAAGTGTTGTTTTTGAGGAGGTTGTGGAATTGGATGTGGCACTTTTATTTTTTCTTCTTTTTCTTCTTTTTTAATTTCGCCGTCATTTCCTCATTTTCATCTATTAAACCTAAACGATCTATCATTTCTCTTTTAAAAATTTCTTCATCTTTGGGCGGTAATTCAATAAAATCTGTAAGCAATTTATGGAGACTTAATTTGAGGTATTTTACACTTGAAATATTGTTTTTTAGTGATGTTATTATGTCTTTAATTCGATATTGCTCCTCTGGATTGTCTAGATTCCATTCGCTACTTTGTCCCAAGCCAAATAGCCAAACTACAGCCTCCTGAATTTCCAACTGATGTCGAATTTCATCTGGAATGACCTTAATTGGCTTCTTTACTCCTTTGGGTTTAGATAAACCTTCTCCATAATCCAATATACACTCTTTTAGTCTACTCCACCCCTCTGACCATAAGGAATCATGTATGCCATAAGAAGTTATTCGTTGTTTTAGCACCAATTTTTCGGATATTTCTTTTGCTATAAGATACCAAGGCTTATTTGGACGGGCAATTTCATTTATATATATAATTGGTTCGTAAAAGTGCGGACCAAAGCTAATAATTTCACTAAAAGCTTCTTTTTGAATCTTTGTTAATCTTTTCTTTTGTTCTTTTGCAACTACAGCCTCCCAAGTCAAAAAATAACCTTCTTCCATTGAAAATACAAAGTTGTCAAGTACGTCCTCTATGTAAAAGTCAGATTCTATTTCTCTTTCAAAAAAATCGTAAGTTGGTATTTGGTGATGGTCTAGTGGTGTCAATTGCATTAGATTTTGATTTACTTAAATTGTTTTTTTATTAGAATGTAAAAATACTCAACTAATCTGGTATTTGCAACTATACCGTTTTGACTTTCAAGATAATTATAACTTGGTTTTGCAGGCATGAGTAAATTTGTTTGCGATAGTAGCTATATTGTAGTGCTTTTCGCAAACAAAAGTAAAGGTTTTAATCTTTACCAACTTTCCCATTTATCTTTATCCCAAAGTATCTGAAAACGAGTAAAATGTGAGTGCCTATCGTATAATTGAAGTGCTAATAGAAAGTGTAAGTGAAATAATGTATTATCTTTGTTTATATTGTTTAGCCAATCTTCAAATTTAGGATGCACATTATACCCAATTTGCTTTATTCTAGATTTTATGTATGATATATTCCTTTCCTTTGATAAAGCTTGAATCTGTTGCACATAGTCTTTATTATTCTCATCCTTGACCACTTTAGTCACTTTATTTTTTAATTCTTCTATAGCTTCATTTAAACGAATAAAGTTTGGATTAGCATAAATTGCTCTTTTAATAAAGTGCCTTTCAGTATATTTAAAGCTCGAAACATAATTACTTATCAGACCTTCTAGTTCATCTTTTTTTTGTTCAGGAATGCCTTTGTTTTCTATATAATTATCAATAGTTTGACTCAACTCATCTTTGAAATTTTCATACGCATCTTTATTCTCATCTACCCAGTCTTCAATAATTTTTTTGAAAGTACTTCCATTTTTAGGGTCTTTATACATGAAGCTTTCAAATAACTCATTTTCAGTACAATAAATTGGACAAATATTTATTCTATAACCCATCATTCTTTTCATAATACCAAATAAATCTTCCTCACCTGTTTCTAAAGCTGATTTATTTGTATAAAAATGCTCTAATTGTTCTCTTTGTAGTGGTGTCCATAGTATATATTCATCTAAAAGTTGCTTTAAAATTGGTTTAAGATCATAATTAACTGCTTCTTTTAAGTTGTACTGATTTTCTTTATCCTTTAAAAGCCATTGTTTACTTGATAAAAATAAATCTAAAGTGCTTTCTAAATCTTTAGTAGCAGCTATCCAAGGCATGAAAACATCATCAAAGCCGAAAGTACCAAATCCAGTATCCGCTAATACTTCTGTGTAAAAATCAAATGTTGGTTTATATCCAATATTTTCTAAGGCAAACTCCATATTTTGTTTGTGCTTTTGTCTATATAAATGTGCCATTCTACAGACAATGTCCTTTTTATTTTCATAGTCATTGATAAAAGAGTTCAATAACCTTTTTTTATCAAAAAATAGCGGTAGGTTAAAATCTTCATTAAAATGTTCTTGTAACCAATCAACAACTGCATAAACTGTTTCTTTTGACTCATCCCAAACCGTCATAAAGGCATTATCAGCATATAAATTTTCAAGCATTGTTCCAATAGCAATTAGCACACTAGCATAATGCGCCCCTTCTGTATCAATGTATTCATATCTTATAGGCATAATTCCATTAGCTGTAGGTAGGCTGCCATCATTAGCATAGGAGTCGTGAGGAAACCATGTAACAGATTTATTTTTATTTATCTCTTTTCCTGTGGATTCTTTCTCTAGTTGTTTTGTCCATTGTTTATAAAATCGAACTGTAATTCTGCCAGTATAACTTATCCAATCTCCCCAGAATGATATATGCTCATTATCGGTATCTTTGTCTACTAATAGGTCAAAATGTATTTTATCTAATTCTGGCGAATAAGCATTATATGCTTCAAGTCTAATAATTTTGGTTGGAAAATTAGTTAAAATGGAATAAATTCTTTTATAAGCTATGTTCCAGTTTTCTTGATTAACAATAGACGGTTTTATGAAAAATTGAATCATTTACTAAGTATTTGATTGGTGGGTGTCAATAACTTTCAAATGTTTATTGCTACTTACAGTGCCAAGTAATTTTTTTACATCCAAAATTCAAAAATACTCAATCCCTCTAACACTTCCAAACAAACATATCGTTAAGACTTTAACAAGGAATAGATTGCCTCAGATTTTATAGCTCAATTTTTATAACTCCCCAACCCACCAACACCAACACCAAAATTTTTTCTGCTTCACCACCTCACTTTTTAATTCTATTGCTAGGTTAAATCCTTGATTTATGCGTACTTTTGTACATAAGTAATGTGAAGATAATAAGTTGAATCATAAAGCCGAAGTGATTTTGTTCTGTATGAGGCGAAAAATGTAGGCATAGTGAAGCTACGGCGAGGCTTTGCAACAAAGTACAAGGCAAAATAACAAAGGTGACTGCTTCAACTTATTGTTGTAGAATTACTAACTAAAATAATTAAAAGAAAATACTATGTCTTTAGCAGTAGAAGGAAAAATTCACAAGATTTTTGACAGTCAACAGGTGACAGAGCGATTCAAAAAGCGAGAGTTTGTTTTGGAAATTCCCAATAATTGGGGGGGCGCAGAATACCCAAAATTTCAATTAACACAAGACCGCTGCGCAATTTTGGATAGTTATAATGAAGGGGATAATGTAAAGGTTCATTTTAATCTATCAGGCCGTCCATATAATAAAGATGGCAATACCTTGTACTTTACCAATTTAAATGCTTGGCAAATCGAAGTAGTAGGCGGTGCAGGCTCTAGTGACAACGCTCAAGGTGCTGTTGCAGAACCCAACGAATTTTACAACCAAAGTCAACAAGCATCAACAGATGGCCCAACTGTAGATGCCACTAATGATGATTTACCGTTTTAGGTGGTAGAGCTTAGATATTAGATTTTAGATATTTTGAAGATAGTCAACTTTAAATGAAATATGGCTAGTCTTATATCTTACATCTCACAAAAAAAAAGAATAAATGAAATTTTTTATAGATACAGCTAATTTAGAACAAATAGAAGAAGCCATTGCATTGGGTATTATTGATGGGGTGACAACCAATCCCTCCTTGATTGCCAAAGAAGGCTTACAGGGCGAGAATGCCATTATGCAGCGTTATGTGGATATTTGCAATTTGGTGGATGGCGACATCAGTGCCGAAGTAGTGGCCACCGATTTTGAAGGGATTGTTCGGGAAGGGGAAATGTTGGCGGAATTGTCGCCAAAAATTGTGGTGAAAGTGCCCATGATTAAGGACGGTGTGAAGGCTCTAAATTACTTCACTCAACAGGGTATCCGCACCAATTGTACGCTGGTATTTTCAGCAGGCCAAGCCCTTTTAGCAGCAAAAGCAGGGGCTACCTATGTGTCTCCCTTCATCGGCCGCATTGACGACATCACTTGGAACGGCATGGATTTGATTGCTCAAATTATTGAAATTTATGCCAACTACGGGCTTGAAACAGAGATATTGGCAGCGTCCATTCGCAGTTCATTACATATTGTGCAGTGCGCCGAGCTAGGCGTTGATGTGGTGACTTGCCCATTAAAACCAATTTTGGGTTTACTCAAACATCCTTTGACGGATATTGGTTTGGAAAAGTTCTTGGCAGATGCGAGAAAATCAAGGAGTTGATAAATAGACTTGAGATATGAGATAAATATTTCATTATCAATGTCTTATACTGCGTCTATGCTTTGTTAAATGTGTTTTTTTAGTGTTAAACGGGAAAAAAGCGTTTGTTAAGTGTCTCCTTAGTTAGAAGGACTTATACTGTGGTTTTTTTGGAGTTGGAAGATTAAAAAGTTAGAAGGTTGTTTTGTTTTAAAAAAACAAGTCACTAACAGCTAAAAGGCTAAATATCTAAAAGTCTAAACAGCTAAAAATCTACATCTACTTTCTAGCAACCAATTTTTTTGTTAAAACGTTTTTTAAGGTACAAACCACACACATTCGGGAATGTGAAGATAATAAATTTAACCATAAAACCGCCAATATTTTGTTCTGTTCAAGGCGAAAAACATAGTCATAGTGGGGCTATGGCGAGGCTTTTCAACATAGAACAAGACAAAATAGTAAAGGTGACTGGTTCAATTAATTATTGCAACATTCCTCAAAAACAAATAACAATGAAACGACTTGGACAAACGCTTTTGCTCGCTTTATTAACTATTTTTTTGCATATTTCACCTGCTCAAGCACAAGTAGAAGAAATTAAAGAAGGCTTGGAAGGAGTAGGAGAAACGCTTTCAGGCGGTGGTAGTGGCATCAACTTTGTATTTGATATTTTTCTTGATTTTTTCTTATTTGGATACGACTACCACATCCATCAATTAAATAGAAAGCCAGAAATTCCAGAGGTTATTTCCCTAGAACTGATGCCACATATTGGCTTTGGCAAAAATGCAAGCATCTTTATTGCGCCGCGAGTTCGGGGGAATTGGGGCTTGTTGTCTACCGATTTTCGCTATAGTAGACTGGCTGCGGACGGCAATTTGGCAACCCTTGATTGGCAAATTTTGAACCTGAATGTAGTGAATGAAAAAGCTGCAACCCTACGCATCGGAACGGGTTTTATGCATGAATACTATCTAGGGAGTACCTTTAATGAGCATCTTTTTGGTCTGGATATTCGCTGGGATAAGGAACGCCGAATCAAAAGTACGGTTGAATTTCGCATTGCCCGAGACTACGGAGATTTCATTACTCGCCGCACCGAATTTAATGCTCGCCTCAATTATAAAGTGATTGATTTAGGACGGATTCATGGACACCTCAACGCTGGTTTCATCTACCAACGCTGGAATGAGCAAACGAATGTCTGGATAGTGCAGTCGGGAATGAATTTTAATTTGTTCTAAAGGAGAAATTAGAGTTTAGTGATTAGAAGTTAGATTTTATTAATAAATAAATTGTGATGCCTTTGATGCTGGTGTGTCAAAGGCTTTTTTGGTTTTTAAAAGGGTATACAAATTAAAGAAACTGTTTCTTTGAATGTTAAGTTGGTTTGTTTGGGGGTAAATGTGGTTAAATAATTGGAATCTCTCGCCAAAAATAGGTCAACCTTAAATTCGCTACCATGTTTCAAACTATAGTTCGCACAACAATCGCGAAAAAAAACGATGACTTTTGTGTTCCCTTTTGAATTTTTGTTTTGATTCAAATCAATGTTTTCAATTCGTAATTAAATCTCCCACAATCCGAAATAAAAAAAAGCTGTATCCTTCCGCAATGGGAGGTTACAGCCTTAAAACCTAAGCCAAAAACTAATCTAATCGTTTAATCCTTTATTTTTTTGTGTTACAAGTATTTTTTGAGAGCTTAAAATAGTAGGGGTTAGCCAATTAATAAGGAGACCTTGATAAATACACTAACTCCATTTTTAGTAACGGATAAATAATAACTTACCTGTTTATGCTTGTTCTTTTGTTCTGTTACTGTGTTGCAAAGCCTCGCCGTAGCTTTGGCTATGCCTACGTTTTGCGCCTTGTACCAAAACAAAATAACTGCGCCTAAATACGGAACTTATTTTTTAACCGTTACTTATGATTGATTATTATGTTTAGAACACACATCAATCACGTATAAAAATGAAAAGAAACACACTTGTTTTTTGTAAGAGGTTGTTTTGATTTTGTTTTTGAAGCTGAAAATGATGTATTTTGTGACCAAATGTAGCGTTTTTTGAGGTACATAGTGGTGCTATGTGCCGATAAAAAGGCGAAATTTGGGTGCAAAAGGCACATTTTTTAAGCCAAAGGATAAAATCAAGACAGCCTCTAAAATGGATTAGCTTCTGCTTAGAGGTAAGATACAAGATGTAAGACATAAGAAAATGCGTTCATTATCAGTTATCCTATGTCTTAAATCTTGCGTCTTATAATCTTTCTTTCAGGGTAGAAACACTACTTTTTACTAGCTGTTTCTAAACCGTCTTTCATCTTTTTATATACATTATAAACTTTACCGCCTGCGGCAAATTTCACATTTGTACCTAAAGTCATATAAGTAGCAGCTTCAGCATTGCTATTTGCCAATTCAAAATATTTATCAGACCCAAAAACAATCTTTTCAATATTCCCTTTTCTGTTGAAGATGGCAATATCTACCCAATAATTGTCCATTGTTTGATAGAAAATATGTCCGTTGACATTGGCATACTGTGTCGCAACATTTTTGATTTCACTGCCTTTGCTTGTTTTGCATTTCATACGGTCTTGCCCCGGTCTAAGGTCTAACACATGCTGTGCCTGACCTAGCAGTTGTAGTTCCTCACTACAAGCAATACTTTCTTCACCAGTTACTTCGTCTGTCAATACTTCATATTCCGTGCTATAATCAGCATCATCAAAAATACGAATCGCTTTGTTAACTGCTTTCGCTTTTTTGGTCTCTTCTGCCGACTTATCTTCCGCAGATACATTGGTATTTTCCACTATCAAATGCGTAGTATAAGGCGTGATGATGCCGTATTTTTTAGATAAAATAGCAATCTTATCAATCAACTCATCTTCCTCACCATCCAAACGCACCTCGTCAAGTGTTGCACCAACGGCTCTTGCAGCCCAAAGTTGTGGTACGAAACCATACTGTGTATCATCGCTTGCAAAGTTCGCTTCAAAACGATGGCGTTTTAATTGGTTGTTCACATCACCAATAAGTGATACGCCAGATTTACCACCTTTTTTATAGCGTCCAACAATGGTTAATGGCTCGTTTTTATCTAAGCTACTCAAATCTTTTGGATAAATGTCGGTTGCTTTCAAACCTTCCCCCAAGCGCAATTCCAAGTTTGTGATAATTGGTTCGCTGATAGTTGCATAAAAAGCGGTGATGGTTTCTAGGATTTCCCCTTCCTCCATAATGTAAGTTCGAGTACCATTTTTACGGCTTGATAAACGGTCTAATAGGTAGGTGTTCACTTCATCGCCGATACCGAAGGTGAAGATGCGTGTGTTTTCAGGATTCGCAAATTCCACAATATCAATCAAAGCCTCCTCGTCATCTTTGCCCACTGTTGGCTCGCCGCCGCTGATGAACAAAATAAAGTGCGGACGACTGCGCTTTGTGCTTTTATCGGCAAATGTCTTTTTGAGAGCTGCCTCAATATTGGTCTCCCCTTTTGGCTGCAATTCTTTGACGAATTGTGTAGCTTTACTTACACTTGTTTCGTCTTTTTCTGTCAATTTAGGGAAGGCAGTTTCAGCATCTGTAGCAAAGCTAATTACGTTGAAGCGGTCGCCGTCATTTAATTTTTGAACACATTTTTGAATAGCTTTACGCACACCCACCATTTTGTAGCCCTTCATACTTTCAGAAGCATCAACTACAAAAGTAACGTCTTTTTGTGTTAAGGCTAACTCTTTTTCGATGCCTGCATCAAAAGTTAGGAAGAAAAAGCCGTCTTCTTTGGGTTTTTTATAAGAGAAAAGCGAATAACCTACTTCTTTTTCATTGGTGCTGTAGTAGAGTTGAATATCTTGGTCAATATTGAGTTTTTTCACCTCTAAACCAAGCTTCGCTTCACTATCTCCTTTATGTTCCGTTTTCATTTCATGGAAAGGCGTATAAATGTTTTTGAGTTTATTTTTATCCTTCACATTAATTTGAATACTAAACTCATTAGGAGCATTTTTAGACAAGCTTTGCATACTTGTTGAGTAAGTATAATTGGCAATGCTGTTGTCGGTTGTTAAGGTTTCTTTGTAGGAAAATTTTACGTTTTGTAGAGAGCCGGGCATAATAGAATCAATCAACACTTTATATAAAGTACGATTGCTATACGCCCAATAATTAGCGTTGCTAGAACGGCGTACTAAGTCCTCAAAAACTTTGGTGGCTTCGGCTGCTTTGATTTCTTGCACGCGAACTTTTTCCTCGTTCACTTCCATCGCCACATCGCTATAAGTTTTTTCTTTGGGTACAGAAAATAAGAAATAGCCACGCACCGTATCTTTAGTTGTGCTAAAGAAGGTTTGTGTAATTTCTGTACTGGCCTCTTTGTCGTCAATGTCTACTACAACTTCTTCGGCCAACAATTCCACCCTGAAAGGATTATAGTCTTTAGTAAATTTCTTGACATGCTTACGCGGAGTTGTTGTCGGGAACCAATAGCTATCTTTCTCAGCAGTTAGTATGGCACCACCAGCATAGGCTAAATTACTGATGATGATTAGGATTAATACTTGGATTGTGATTAGTTTCTTCATGGATTAGTCATTTGTTTGTCATAACATTATAGCAAATTATAGGCCAAAGAAAAAGTAATTCTAGTAAGCTAGACTAGCTTAGGCAAGGTTTAACTTATTTTCTAAGTATTTAGTTACTCATATACAAGGCATTAGAAATTATCATTTCCCTTTTTTATTTCTTATTGGAAATAACATTAAGTGCTTTGTTATGGCACATTATAAAGTGTTAAGTCAAACATTTGTAGGGTTAACTTTAGCCGTTTGTTGTCTACTAGTTGTTTAAATTGCGCCAATTAGTTTTGATAAGTACTGTTTTGTCATAATTGTAGGGCAAAAAAATCTTTCTTTACAAAGTTATAAATTGTTCACTAGAATCCTTAATAATTGTGTAATAAATTGGTCATTAGGTGAAAAAAAATGCATAATATAATATACAATGGAATTATTTAATTACGAATTATCAATTACGAATTACGAATTGTGAGTGGGAAATTATTGAGCTATGTTACAAATAGGGTGTTTTTTAACCACACAGATCCGTAGATTCGTGATTAGGTGTTTTTTTGATGTGAGGCTTTTTTAATAATTTGTGTAACGAAGGCTTTAGCCGTTGTAGATGTTATAAATAATTAAAAACTTATATTCATTAAGAAGTTTTAAAAGTATTTTTTTATTACCAATTTC
>JAHDHV010000175.1:0-3712 GCA_020631155.1 Bacteroidota bacterium
TTTTGGACTTTTGGACTTTTGGACTTTTGGACTTTTGGACTTTTGGACTTTTGGACTTTTGGACTTTTGGACTTTTGGACTTTTGGACTTTTGGCCGCTTATATATTAGAAGCTAGTTTTTTAGGTATGCTTCAAGTAGGGTGTTTTTTTACCAAGCAATTTGTGGATTCGTGATTAGTAGATTCGTTTTTAACTAAATGATTTCTTTTTGGATAGTTTCTGTAACGATGACTAAAACCGTCACAAAATCCATAAGCATTTAAAAATCAAAAACTTATGCCCAATAGAAAATTCAAAGGTAATTTATCATTATTACACTTATTCACGTAAATTCTAAAAGCCAAAAGGCTAAATATCTAAATATCTAAATATCAATTAACGAAATATATCGTTTTTTAAAAAAAATTCGTAATTAATTATTTATTGTTTTGAAAAACAAATCATTAGAAAATAAACAAAAAATTTTGGGAAATATTCGGGCTGCCTTGGAGCAAAAAACACCTAAGCCCTACCCTGAATTAGAATTACCCAAAAGTTTTTACGCTGAAGCGGAGGAGACTTTGGATATGTTGTTTATTCAAAGATTTACCAATTTATCGGGACAATTTATTTATTGTGAGGATGAAAGCGATTTTTTAAGTAACTTTATGGCATTGGCTGACCAAAAAAAGTTGGAGTATATCTATTGTTGGGATGAGGAATTGCAGCAATTGTTTCAAAATATTGATTTTCGTAAATGCCGAATTGGTAGGAATTTAGACAAAGCTCATGCAGGTTTAACATTTTGCGAAGCTCTAATAGCCCAAACAGGCAGTATTGTGGTTTCCTCTGGACTAGCAGCAGGACGGCAATTGCCCATTTTTCCGCCTATACATTTGGTTATTGGATACACTTCGCAACTGGTGTACAGCATAGATAAAGCCTTAAATCTATTACAGTCGAAGTATGGTCAGTATCAACCGTCTTTTGTCTCCGTCATTAGCGGACCTAGCCGAACTGCGGATATTGAAAAAACGCTGGTGCTAGGTGCACACGGCCCAAAGGAGGTCTATTTATTTTTGATTGAGGATGCGGTTTAGGGATTTTGATTGAGATTTAAGACACAAGATGTAAGATTTAATGCATATATTTTGATTTACACAAATGAAAAGTAGGCAAATATCAAGTCTTATATCTTAAATCTCCTATTTTATATCTATTTAAAAACACTGGTGACGCAAAACTAGGGAGCCGTCTGAACGAAGCGATTATTCATTTTCTAAAAAAATATAAAACAAAAGTCATGAAACTACAAGCCTCATTGTATATTTTACTATTGTGCTTTTTGAGCATGGGTACAGTATACGCACAGAAAGCAGATAAGGCTGCAAAGAAACAAGCGCGAAAAGCTAAAAAAGCAGCGATGAAAAAGGCGCAAAAAGAAGCTGCCGAAAAAGAAGCAGAAATGCTGGAAGACGCTCAAGATGACCTAAAGCGAGTTTCTAATCCTTATGTTGGTGCCAGTTATATGGTGCCTAGCGTTGAAATCGCCAAAACAAATACTGAAATTGAAGGGACTTCGCATGAGGGTTTTGAATTATTTATTAAAAATACGGAAGTAAAAAAAGCACAAAAACGCTGGAAAAAATGGATGAAAAAGCGCAAAGCAAAGGTATCTGATTCCAATATTTTTATCTTTGCCGACAATGCAGTAATCGAAAATATTGGCGCGGAAACGGCTGATACCTATGTTCATTTTAAAGAACGGGACAAAGATGTGAAAATGACTGCTTTGGTAGATGCTGGTAAAGGTTTTGTATCAAATGATGTAAATCCTGAGCAAACGGAAGATATTAAGCAGTTTTTAACTAATTTTGCCCTTACTTTTGCCAAAGATCATGCGGATGATGAGTATGGTGATTCTAAAAAAGATTTGAAAAAAATGCAGGGAAGTTTGAAAAAAATGCAAAAGCAAAATGAAAACTACCATAAAGACATCGCCAAATACAAGCAACTGATCGAGGAAGCGGAATTAGCGATTGAAAAAAATATGGAATTGCAAAAAGAACAACGTGCTGAAATCACTGAACAAGAATATGAAGTGAAGCACAAGAAAAAGCTATTGGAGGTTTTTGAGGATTAGACGGGAGATATGAGATGGGAGACAGGAAATGTGAGACTAAAAAATAACGTTTTTTAACGTAAGTAATCAAAATGAGCAGTTCGATGTATGTCGGGCTGCTTTTTTTTGTGGGGAAAATTTCATTCCCCCACCTGATACAATCGCACAAACACCCCACAGGAACGATATTCGACCAACAACTGTGCCTCTTTTGCGAGTGTTTGCAATTCTGCATCGCTAAAATCATTGCTGATGTTGGTGTGTAAAATATAGGAATTGTCTGAAAAACGCACTTTTTCCTTTGTAGAAAATTGGCGTTTGTCTTTGTTTAGATGCGTGTAATAGGAACTGGCAACGGCTGGGAATCCTGTTCCAACTAGCTGATAGTCAATGTTTTTTTCGTCTAAATATTGGTATAGTTGTTCTTGCACACCAAAAAAGGGTAAATAAGCCAAACAAGCATCCCAACCCTTCGCCCATTGAGCAGGATACAGCAATGCCCAACTATGTCCTGTTAATAATCCTCCGCAAAGCAAGGCAATCAAAGCTTTCTGTTTCAAATTATTTTGCAAAATATTTATCATAGACAATACAATCAAGCCAAACAGCAAATAGTAGGTCATCAGATAGCGGTGTAAAACGGGAGTTTCGCGTGCGGTAATGAGTGGGATGTAAAATATTAAAGGTACGATAAATAGTAGTATGAGTAAAATTTGTTTTCGGGAAAAGACTTGCTTTTGCCTCCACATTTGCAAGCCTAAATAAGCTGCTGCCAGCCATAAAAATACACGTCCAAAGTCTAAAATTCGCCAAAATACAAGGCCTACATTCCACATAAAACCCCGAAAATTGACAAAGCCGTATTCATCTGCCCAAGGGGAATCGTAATTGAACACTAGAAAGCCTGCTTTTTCGTAATGATAGTTATACCAAACAATTACAATTAAAGCCACAGGAATATAAGCTATTATTCGTTTTGAGCATATGCCCAAAAACTGTCCCATTGTCCATTTTTTCTGTGCTTTTTTTTCTAAAAAATACCACACCAATATATCACACCAAACCAATAAAAACACTGCAATAATACCACGCAAATTAACCAAGGCCATTATACAAAAAGCCAAGCTTAACCAATGACGTTTTCGATACAAGAGCCCATTCAAAGCCAATAAATAAGCAAAAACCATCGGCAAATCAAGCCCTCCCATCACGCTTTGCGCCATCAAAGTTGGTTCTATCAGTAAAAAAGTCATTGCTATGGCTATGTATTTTTCGGGCAGAAAAAAGCGCGCTAAATGATAGTAAGCAATGCCGATTCCTACCAAAAAAGGATAAACTGCCCAATGACTGACGGCTAAATTATAGCCAAAAAACGACCACATTTTTGCAATGTAATAGGCATAAAACGGCGGATGTCCTGAATCTATGGCATTGGGTAAAACGAGATCGCTAAAATTGCTTTCGTAGTAGTAATGTGCTACTTTGGAGACCAACGAAACATTGTCCCAAAAAAATGGCACATTCGCTGATAGGTAAGTAATTAGGGCGTAAAATATTGCTATAAAAGCGTAATATCTTTTATCTTGTGTATGCATTTATGGTTTTGGAGTT
>JAHDHV010000175.1:3812-11600 GCA_020631155.1 Bacteroidota bacterium
TGCTATAAAAGCGTAATATCTTTTATCTTGTGTATGCATTTATGGTTTTGGAGTTTTGAAGTTTGGAAGGTTGCAAAGTTGCAAAGTTGCAAAGTTTTAAAGTTTTTTATTTTTTTAATAAGTACCTAGACAAAATTAAACAACACTTTTTTAAAATTAAAGTGATGAAATTCAATACTTTAGAACAAAATTGTGTACAACTAAATAGTGCTTGGCACTTAAATTTCAAAATCAATACTTTTTGCTTTGTTAATTAAATTTATACAGAACCTAATTAAATTACTAATTTTTTTATAATAAAATAAAAGGCGAAAATTTAGCTTAGTTCCAAACTCTAAAAGATTAAAAAGTTACAAAGTTAGGCCGTTGTTTGGATTTTTCTTTTTTTAGAATTTAATTCTACCCATCAAAATCACTACAATTATGAAAAACAAGTGCTTTTTTATTTTAAATATCATTATTCTTCTAAATATTTTTAATTCTCAAAATCTACAAGCGCAATGTAATGGATACACAGAATTGTGTGATAAAAAATACGATGAAGTTGTGTATGTAACCACACATAATGCGTTCAATTATGAGGGAGATTTTATATTTCCCAATCATTTTTTTGATGTTCCTCAACAGTTAAAAGATGGGGTGCGTGCTTTTATGCTGGATTTATACCTGCTTGATGGTGAAGTGTATTTGTATCATAGTTTTGATTTTTTGGGAACGCAACTTTTTACCGATCTCCTCGGCGATATTCATCAATTTATGGTGGACAAGCCGAATGAAGTTATCACTTTTATTTTAGAGTCCTATATATCGGCTGAAGATGTGAACAATGCTTTGATTGCTAGTGATTTAATTCAATTTGTTCATACACAAAAAAAGGGAGAGCCTTGGCCAACTTTGCAAGAAATGATTAAGGGAAATAAGCGATTGGTTATTTTATCTAGTGAAAATGATGGGGCAGATTTTGACTTAGACTGGCATCATTATGTGTGGGATTTTGCGGTGGAAACGGACTGGAATAATAAGCGTAGAAGCGATTTTTCTTGTGATTTTAATCGGGGAAATGCGGATAATTCTTTGTTTATTTTGAATCACTTTATTACGGAAGAATTGATTGGAACGGGCTTGCCTGATACAGCTGAGCTTATCAACTCAAATCCTTATTTGCTGGAAAGATGTTTGGAGTGTCAAGAGATAAGTGGTAAAATTCCAAATTTCTTGACGGTTGATTTTTATAGTTTAGGGGATGTTTTTGAGGCAGCTAATAACTTAAATAAGATCGGTATGATTAGCTTGCCTGTGGAATTACTCACCTTTTCAATCACAGAAACGCCCCATCAGGAAGTGGTATTACATTGGTCAACAGCATCAGAATTTAAAAATAACTACTTTGTTATTGAGCGTAGTGTAAATGAACAGGATTTTTCCGCTATTGGCCAAGTTAATGGCCATTTTTTTTCTGATGATACCAAAAATTATTCTTTTATTGATAAAACACCATTTTCCAATAACAATTATTACCGCTTAAAAATGGTAAATTTGGATGGACAGAGTAGCTATTCAAAGGTTGTACATTGGCAATTTTCTAAATTTACAAGCCCCTCCCCTAGTCTACTCATTGCGCCTAATCCGCTGCAAAATCACAACACCTTTACCTTGCTGAATCCCTCTTTATCAGATGTTTACACAGTCAATATTTACAATGCTGCAGGACAACTTATTCAGCATATTGCTAACTTAGCAGGAGGAACTTTTCCCCTTAATATTGCTCATTGGCCAAAGGGCGTGTATTGGATTCAACTTACTAATCAGGATGGGGAAGTCATTGATTATCAGAAGGTTGTTTACTAGAGACGCAAAATTTTGCGTCTTTACAATAATTCGCAATTAAATTAATTCTTTTTTTTCAAAAAGATGCCTATTAGCATCAACAACAAAACGGGTAGGATATGCCACCATTTTAGGGCTGATTGACCCAAGTTTAGGGGTTTCATATCGCCGATAGGGACAAAACCCGCCCAAAAGTAGGGATGTGCAAATAAAACATCACCTTCCACATTGTCATCGGATAGATAGGCTAATTTGGCTTTACGTAAGGCTGCATCTTTTGTCTCACCTTTTCGCAATTCTTTGTAAAAATTGACCATAATATTCGCCGTTGTTTTTTCGGGCACACTCCACAAGCTCATGACCATACTTGGGCAGCCTGAATAGGCAAAAGCACGGGCCAAACTCATAATGCCCTCGCCTCTTCGCAATTTGCCATAGCCTGTATTACATGCACTCAATACAGCTAATCTAGCCTTAAATTGCATATTGTAAATTTCAGCAACTGTTAAATAGCCATCTTCCTTTTGTTCTGCCTGATTTTGGGTAAATATCAAGCTAGAATACAGCGGATTTTGGTCGTCAAAAATACCATGCATAGACAAATGTAGAATGTCATAATCAGGTGCTACCGATTTGAAAGTCTGTTCGGTGGCTTTTTGATTTAACCATTTTTCTCCATTCACCAAATTAGCAATAGCAGTTACTTCCTCCCGAGCGAAAGGTAAATCAATGTTTTTACTGCTACGGCTTCGCAAAACAACGGCTTCATTGCTGTCA
The DNA here is from genome assembly GCA_020631155.1 of Bacteroidota bacterium. Classification (GTDB taxonomy): domain Bacteria; phylum Bacteroidota; class Bacteroidia; order Chitinophagales; family UBA2359; genus JAHDHV01. The sequence goes on from JAHDHV010000175.1 coordinate 6,417, forward strand.
AAATCCTGTTCTTTATACATAGGTGCAAAACCTGCGAAACTCTGTTCAATTTTTGGATAAGCATCTTTCAAAGTTCGCAGCCATAGGGTACTAGAATAAGCATAACTTATCTGGTAGCGGTGTAATAAATAAGCTGTTACATCCGTTAATTTGCCATTTTTAGGTAGTTTTTGCAATAATATTTCAAAATTTAAATAGCCCAAGATGCCATCAGGAATGATAATCAGTTTTGAAACATCTGTTGATAATTGGCTTAAAGAGGGCTCTAAAAGTAGTTGATACAACTGAATACCGCGCTCAATGTATAAATTGGTTGCTTCAAAGGCAGTTTCATCTCCAAAAACATAGTTTCGATTGGTCAGCGTTTTGCGAAAATCACTGACCAACTGTTCAAAATTATCAGGTTTTGCCAATTCCTTGATTTCGTAAGTTTCTTTTGTAATAGTAGCTGTAAAAATAGTACTATCACCCAAAAAATAATCTATTAGAGCCGTACTATCAGACAGTTGCTCTTGTATTTCAGCAATTGTAGGTGTTTGAGTATCGTATTTCAGTTCGTGGTATTTGGGATAAGTAGCTTCGATATGTTCTACCAAATCTCGCTGTTGTTGTTTCAGTTGAAATATTTTATTTTCTAATTGCGTCTTTTTTTCTTTATTTACAAGGCTTGTATCTTGCGGTATATCGTATTTTTTTTTCTCGTAAAAAGCCATATCAATTTTTAATTCTTGCTCTTTTTCTCGCAAGCTATCTGGAATTTTGGCAAAGCTTTTCGCCTTCATATCGCGCAGAATTTCGGATAGAAACACTGCCTTATTTTTTTGCACAAAATGAAATGCTTGTTCTTTATATATTGCTTCCTCGGCAGGCTGATATTTGGCTAAATGCAAAGCAGTTTGGATACTTTCTTCGTAGTTATGGATAGATTGTTGAGTTAAAAAATGCTTCGAGTCTATTACCTTAAACGATTGTCGCAATTGAGTAATTAGGGTATCTATTGTTTGATAGGTGTTCAACGCTGTAGACAGATAGACCTTTTTATCGGGATGGCGTTCATGTAATTGGCTAAAAATATGTGCTTTTTCTTTTAATATCTCTAATAAATCAGTGGCAGAATTGACAGCCGATAAATCAATAGTAGGATTTTGGGTACTATCTAGCTGCTCAAAGCCATTAACTAGGGTAATCATTGCTTGTTGATAATGTTGCAATGCAGTTGATAATTCTCCTAGTTCTTGGTAGGTAATGGCTATTTGCTTATACGTTCTACCGGTTCTACCGACTGTTGGATGCGTTGATTTGGGGTTATCTACTGTTATTTCTTGTTGTAAAGCACGCTCTAGTTGCTTTAAAGCCTCCTGATGATTGCCCAAACAACGCTGCACTCGCCCTAAGTTGGTATAGGTATAAGTGTAACTTTTGTTGTCTTCAAGAGCGAGTAAATCCAGTGCTTTTTGAATGTAATGCAATGCTGTATCACACTGCTCCATTTTTAAATAGTTAACCCCTAAATTGTTATAAAAAACAATATGTTCTTTAAGCGAAAATTCCTGTTGACTTAAAATAGAATAGTATTGTCGAAAATTTTTAAGTGCCTGTACATAGTCTTTCTTCTGTTGATAGGTAATGGCAATGTTGTTGTAGATACCAGCAATACCTCGCGCTTGTTGTGCCGATTGTTGACGGGTAGCAAAGTTTAAGGCTTGCTGATAATACTCAATAGCTGCATCATAATCTCCTTGCCGCCCATATAGTGCAGCTAAGGTATTATAGGTATTGATTATCAAGGAAGAATTTTTTTCACTGTTTTTTAGCTTTTTTTCCAAGCTTTGATGCAGCAATTCTGCCGATTTCTCATAATATCCTTTTGTTTCGTATAAAGCTCCTAATATTTGCAAAGTTGTAACTACTTCACGACTACTACTATCTATGTGATAGGTTTGTATCACATTACTTGCTTTTTGCAAATAAGTTTCTGTAGAATCATATTGTTGTTTATTCCAAAAATAATGCGCCAAACCATTACAGGTTTTTACATACTTATTCCAGCTTTCATTTTTTTTGTATAAATTATTTGCCTTTACAAAGTAATAATAAAAGCTATCTATTTGATTTTTTTTAAAAAATTGGATGCCTTTTTCATAAAAAGCTTCGGGGGTGTTGTTCGAGGGATTGGAAAAAATACAATTAGAAGGATATATATAAAAAAATAAGCAAATTGACAGGAATAACAAGCTTTTACTAGATATATTCATTTAGTCAATATTTTATAAAAACAACACAAATGGCTAATTTAAGCAAAATATTTAGTCGCTTAAATTAGCCAATCTATTTTTTTTTCTGTAATAACTTAATACATCACATTCAATTATTTCACTTTCATTATTCTTATAGAGTATAATTGATTTTCAGTCTGTATATTACAGTGATATATACCTTGGGGTAGTGACCAATGGTCACTACTCCATGCTATTGTTTGCCTTCCTTTTGTTTGATACTCATTGTCAATGATTGTGCGAATCAACTGCCCTGTATTGTTGTAAATACTAACAGAGACTTGGCTATCTTGTTCTAAATTATAGCTAATAGTGCTGTAATTAGTAAATGGATTCGGAAAAACTTGTGTATTTCTTATCATTGATACATCAGCTGTAGCTACTTTCGCGCTTCTTGGAATCAGTAAAGTAACATTTTTTGTCTGTAATCGCCCTCCTAATCCTACTTGATACTCTATACTAATTGTATAGGATTTTCCTGCGACTAGGTTGCCTGTAAGTGGAAAACTTCCTCTAAATGTACTCAAACTTTCAAGAGATTTTCCGCTAGTTATCAATTTTACATTGGTAATGTGTACATTATTTCTAGCAATGTTTATAGAGCCATTGTAAGTGTTATGTTCTGCCATTTCGCCATCTGCAAAAACAGATACTTTAAATGACTCCAGTTCTCCAGCTCTATGCTGAGGATTGGCTACACGTCCATCAGCTACTAATAGGGTGGTTACAGAAAAATCAACATCATCATCATCTTCCATCACTTTTTGGTTAGTGGCTATGGTGCCATTTGCGTCAGTAAGCAATTGTTCAGACATTGTGTTTGACGCTGGTGGGGAGCTTGTAGTAGTAGTGCTTTCTGCTAAAAGTGAATTGGATGTAAGTGTGAGTAAAGAACAAAAAATAGTAAGTAGTGTGAGTAAAATGGTTATTCTTCTCATTGGATTTATTGTTTTTTGGTTTGCTAAAATAGTTTGAAATGTGGTTATTGGTTTGTAATGTGGTTATCCAAAAATAGCTATTATTTGAAATGAGAAGCTCCGTGGTTATTATCGCCTCTCAATAAAAAGACATGTATGGACATTGTTTTTCCCGAATAAAAAAATAAAAATAGGGCACTTTTATACTTTTTTTTTATCAGAATAAGTTTTTTTCATAATCCGTATTGTCGCTTTTCGCAGTTTTTTCCAATACGGATGTTTCAGTGGGTTTAGACAATTTTGGCAACATTGGCTTTTTAACAAACTCCAATGCCGAGCCTGTAATAACTACGCCAAAGTTGAAAAAAGAACGGTCTACATAACCGGGTAAGTGTACATAAGGTTTATTGGCAAGAGGGGTGCGAAAATTACGATGTGTTTCAAAGTAAAAAGATAAATGATTGATGTGCAACATCACCTTAACGCCCCAGCCCCAATATTTACGAGCTATTTCTCGGTCTTCTGCAAAAACCAAACTCAAGGCTTCCTTTTTATTCGGCGGATTCTGAATTTGAATGTGGTTTATTTTAAAGGCCAAAGACAAGGCAATTGGGTTTTGAACATCAGCGGCAGGCTCTTCATTGAACCTTTGCCCCATACCATTTCCCCCCCGTTCATCTTCTGAAGTAAGTTGGCTACCTTCATTAATCACAAAGTCCATGTGGTAGCCCAACTCTAATTTGATGGCATCAAATCGGAACTTTGTGGTGTCGTTATACTCTGTATTGATGCGAGAAACACTAGAGTTAAAAAACAGTGACGCATAACTATTTTTTTTGCCAATAGGCTTGCGAAAAGCTCCATAAAAATTAAATAAATAACTTGGATTACTAAATGCAAAATTACTGGCTGTCAAAGAGTCTTTCGGAATTAACCGATTGGTACTCACTGTATTATAGCGTACAGATAATAAAAAAGGATCTAGCCATAAATCAGCCGTTACCTCTCCTGTACCGCTAATGTCTCGCATACTTAATTCATCGTTGACCATACTGCTGGCTCCTATCACTGAAAAAGCAGCTTTATAGGAATCAGGTTGTGTAATGAGCTTAATGGGCATAATTGGTTGTGCCATTAAAAGGTAGTGACTGTATAAAATCAATGAAATAGTATATAGTATTATTAATTTTGATTTGCTTAAATAATCCATAGTCGTAAGTTATAATGTATCTATAGTAAGTATATATTTAAGCAAATGAGTAAACTCTAGCCAATCTTTTGAGCTTGATCAGCACCTAATCTTTTAGGGTTATTTAAAGGCTGTCTTGATTTTGTTGTATCAAAAAACCAATAAATCATTCTTCGTAAAAGCCTAATTAAGTAACTAGACAAAATAAACAACTATCGGATTTGCCATAAATCATTAATAGTGAGTTAATTATCTCACGTCTCAAATCTCACGTCTCAAGTCTAAGTACTTATTATGCTCTATAACCAAGCTCAATATAAAAATAGTAAGTGGTTGTAAGATGAGGCAAAATTACTATATCCTATATATCATTTTTTACACCTATATATAAAAAACAAAAAAACCATGTCTATCAACAGTTTACTGTTTTAGACATGGCTTCAAAATTAGCTTTAATAAAAAAAATACAAACAATTTAATTTTACTTTTTATTTATTCAAAAAATTTGCAAAGTAAAAATTGAAATGTTTAAAAATAAAAAACAAGAACACTACTTTATGCTTTTTTTTTCTAATCATAAAATATTTTCATTAAACATTAACTAATGTAATCCATAATAATAAAGGTGAGGAACTCAACTTATTATTTCTGTATTACTAAAAAAAAAGAAAGTAGTTTAATGGCACTTTTTCTCTTCATGTCAAGCCCACTTATTGGCTTCACAACAATAATTGTTTAGCTATCATCAACTAAGTAGTCAGTCAAGATAAAATTGACGATTGCTTTTGGCGTTTTTTGCTCC
>JAHDHV010000176.1 GCA_020631155.1 Bacteroidota bacterium
ATGTGCTTTTTTTCTACACCAATATCCGACAGTTTTGTGGGCAAACCAATTTTAGAATTTAGTGTTTGTAGATAAGCCAAAACCGCATCGGCAGTATGTGTTGACAAATTTAAAGCCTGTGCAATCCGAACAAATTTATCTTCCTGCCCTGTCACATTAAACGCCATTCCGTAAGGCAACATAAGCGCATTAGCCAGCCCATGATGTGTGTCCAAGAGTGTAGATAACGGATGCGCCAACGAGTGTACAATACCTAAACCCTTTTGAAAAGCAGTTGCGCCCATTAAAGAGGCAGCCATCATATCTGTACGGGCTTGCAAATCAGGCGCATTGACAGCTTTTTCCAGCGACTGTCCAATCATGCGAATGGCTTCTAAGGCAATGCCGTCTGCCATCGGATGATAGCCTTTGGAAAGATAAGCTTCAAGGTTGTGGGTGAGTGCATCCATACCTGTAGCGGCGGTAATATGCGGAGGTAAATCGTTGGTCAATAAGGGATCAGCAAATACTTGTTTAGCCATCAAACGCGCTGAAAACAGGATTTTTTTCTGGTGGCTAACATCATCCGAAATAACGGTGCTGCGCCCAACCTCACTACCCGTTCCACTAGTAGTTGGTATGGTAATAAAATGCGGAATGGCTTCGGTTACATACTTCCAACCCCCTGCACTATCCTCATAATCGAATAAAGGGCGTGGGTGATGTACTTTCAAAGCAATGGCACGCGCTACATCCATTGGCACACCGCCGCCCAAACCGATGATGCTGTCACAATCATTTTCCTTAAAGGCAGAAACCCCACCTAAAACATCCGATTCAATGGGGTTTTTATGTAAATCAGTATACACAAATACACTTAAACCATTACTTTCTAAATCCTTTACAATTTCCTGAAAAAAAGGCAGTTCTGAAATAATTTTATCGCCAACAATTAAAGGTTTTTTGAGCGAATTATTTTTTAAATAAGCAGGCAATTCTTTAACAGCACTTGCACCAAATCGAATAGGGGCTGGAAAATTGAAGCTGTGAATTTGTTGGTATATACTCATTGGTTACTATTTTTTTGATGAAAAAATTGTAGAGACAACACATGTGTTGTCTCTACGGATTCGTAAATTCCTGATGCATAAATCTATAAAATTTGAACAAATGTCTAACAAATTTATCTTTTTTAGGTTTTAAATTATAATTTTAAGGAAAATTGCTGAATAGAAGTTTGACTACCCACTCATTAACCTCAGAAATCAAAATCAAAACACTTTAAACAGCTACTTTTATGAGAAAAAACTACGTCCTTATCTTGTTAGGGCTTGTATTAGCCACCTACTTTGTTGTAGCACATGCTATGCAACCTATTTCAAACACATCAATAGAAAAAAAGCCTTTATTTAATACACAAAAAACAACAGTGGTAGTCGCCAAAAGTCAAACAAACTGGCTGAAAGTTGTACAAAATATTCACCTCAACAGCACTGATTTTATCCAAAAATATCAAGCGGATTTTCAACTTACCGAAGCTGACGAACTGCGCCGCTATCGAAGCGAAACCGATGAACTGGGTTTTACTCACCATCGCTATCAACAGTACTACAAAGGGCTTAAAGTAATAGGTGGGGAGTTGCTTTTTCACGAAAAAAATGGTCGTGTTCGCACCATCAATGGGCAAGTTGCCCAGCAACTAAATGTGGAGGTAATCCCCAGTATTTCCAAAGAAAAAGCCATACAAATTGCCCTTGAAGAAGTACCTGCAGAACGCTACAGTTGGGAAGATGAAGGTACAGAAAAAATGCTGCAAGACACTAAAGAAGATGAAAAAGCTACTTTTTATCCCAACGCAGAACTAATTTTAGCAGATAAAAACTTTACTCAAAGTGGCGATGCTTATCGACTTTGTTATCAGCTAGTTATCTATGCACTAAAACCACTTGCTCGCCAACAATTGTGGATAGATGCTCATACAGGGGAAGTCTATCATTCCATTTCTTTAGTTCATACGATTCACAACACACACGGAACGGCTGTTACCAAATATTCGGGCAAACAGGAGATTGTTACGGACTCTATTTCGGCTAATGAATATCGCTTGGAAGAAAACAAACGAGGCAAAGGTATTGTCACCTACAATATGCAGCAAAAAACGATTTATGGTGAGTCTATTCCCTTCGAAGATGAGGACAATATTTGGACAAATTTCAATGAAGACCAAGACGAAGCAGCTACAGATGCTCATTGGGGCTCTGAAATGGTATACGATTTTTTAGCCCAAAAATTCAATTACCTCAGCTTTGACAACCGCAACAGCAAAATTGCAAGCTATGTACACTATGATTGGAACTATTTTAATGCCTTCTGGAATGGCAGTTGGGCAACCTACGGCGATGGCGATGGCAGTTCCTTTCCTTTAACAACCTTAGACATTGTAGCACACGAATTAACACATGGCATTACCGATTATACAGCAGCCTTAGTTTATCAAAATGAACCGGGGGCATTAAACGAATCTTTTAGCGATATACTAGGGGTAAGTGTAGAATTTTGGGCAAATCCCATTGGTTTTAATTGGCAAATTGGGGAACAGGTGAGGAAAAGTGGCGTTCCCCTCCGCGATATGGCAGACCCTAATTTGCGCGGCGATCCTAAATACTATAAAGGCAAAAATTGGTTTAGCGGTCGGGGCGACAATGGCGGTGTACATACCAATAGCGGCGTGCAAAATCACTGGTTTTACCTACTCTCCGAAGGGGGCGAAATCATTACAGAGGAAGAAGACACCTTTAACATCAAAGGCATTGGTGTAGACGAAGCCATTAAAATAGCGTTCCGAAATTTACGCTATTATTTAACCGTATCCTCTCAATACTCCGATGCGCGCGAAGGTGCCATACAATCCGCCGAAGATTTATATGGGGTGTGCTCTTTAGAGTACTTAGAAACAGCTAAAGCTTGGGCAGCAGTAGGTGTTGGTAACCCTATCAGTGACAACGATTTAAAGATGATTAACGTAATTAATCCTTTAACAGACTGTGGCTTGTCAGATAGCGAGCAAATTACGGTACAATTCCGTTATAATGGCTGTGGCGAAGCCCTAAAAGCAGGCGAAAAAATTCCATTTACTTATAGTGTAGATAGCACTGACATCATCACAGATACATTGATTTTGACAGAGCGAATGGTAGGCGGCGATACGCTCACTTTCACCTTTTCACAGCCTGCCGATTTTTCGGAATTGGGCGAGCACAGCATTGATTGTAGTACTGTTTTTGAAAAAGATCAGGAAGCTTACAATAATACGGAGACAGTTGTTATAGAAAATCGCTTTCAGCAAAATATAGACATTGGCATTGTAGAGGTAGTCGCGCCTGTATCACAATGTTATTTGTCGGCAACAGAAGAATTGCAGGTGGAATTTGGCTTTTTTGGTTGCGATTCTTTGGCAGCAAATACGCCGATTGTTGTGGCTTATGATCGCTTGGGTTGGCCAAATACGGTGCGCGACACTATTGTATTGGACTATACTATTTATGAAGGCGAAACCTTTACTTACACCTTTAAAGACCTATTGAACATCTCTTATTCAGGTTCTTATTTGTTTAATTTTTGGGCAGAATTTGCCATTGATACCATGAATCGCAATGATTCTATTCGCGATTATGTGGTGAAAACACCTTTTAATTTGCAAAATCAAAATCGCATTAGCTTTGAAGACCCTGTTTTCTCCTTAGATTCTATTGTCTTACATACGAACAAGCAGTCAGATGTTTATATTTCGGAAAATGCAAAATATACGGGGCAATATGGTTTTGAAATGACAGGCGGTAATTTGTTTGAAGAGGAGGAAGCAAATAATTGGCTCATTCCTGATGGAACAGATAATTGGTTGGTGAATGAAGTTTTTTCAGCGATGATGTGTTTTTGTGTAGATGCAACGGCGATGAGTACGGTTACCTTACGCTTTGATCTCAAGCAGCAATATTCAGAGTTGTATGGTGAATTTTATGGTTTAGATTTAACCGATGCAAGCAGCTTGCGAGTGTTGGCCGAAGGGCAACAAGTTAGCGATACCTATACCCCTACAACAACCGTTGATGACCCTTTTGTAACCCATGAAATTGCTCTAGATGAATATGCAGGAACTACCTTTGAAATTTGTTTCGAGAGCCGCAACTTCATTCATGCTGATACCGATCTTAGCGAGTTCGATATAGATTTATATCTTGGGGATGTTGCTTATTTAGACAATATTTACATCAATTCCTATGTAGTAGGAGTCAATGATTTAGTAGAGGATATTTCCAATGAAAAAATAAATCTTTCCATTTACCCTAATCCCAATAATGGCATTTTTACCCTTCATTATCAATCAAATGCAAACATAGTACAAGAACCTATTTTAATAGAACTATTTGATATGCAAGGAAAAAGAGTTCAAGTTTTTGATAATCAAAAGTTTGAATCTGATTATCTAAATCATCACTTTAATATTAATTTAAGTGTCCCTTCTTTAGCCAAAGGCATTTATTTAGTTAAAATTACACAAGGTCAAGAAAGCGTTTCCAAACGAATGATTTTGCTGGAATAGGGGGAATTCATATCCCTTTCACTCCTCATTAATCAACTCAAAAATACTGGTACTTACCCCTGCAAAAATGCCCTCTCCATTTTGGATATTACTCGGAATTTTGACCGACTCTACAAACGGATTTTCCCTATTGACTTCTTGTAAAGCAACTGCTCGTAGGTAGCGAAAAAGTGTTTCATCCAAGCTGTTTAGATGAAATACCAGTTTTTTATTGGGGAAAAAGTTATAAAAGTTATGCATTTCTAAATGAATGGATTTGAATTGACCATTAAAAGAAGCATCCGCAAATAAACCACCATTAGGACAGAAACTTGGCACTTCAAAACCACTATCTACATGTGCTAAAGGCTCAAAACTTTCAAAAGAAGTATCATAAGAGCGAAAACAATAATCTTGAATAACGGTTGAATCTGTATTTAATACAATACTTGAATCGGATAGAACCAAAGGATATTGATGACTTATTAGATATAAACGGTAGTAATTACTCTGAGTAATAGGGTCTTGAAGTTGAAGAGTATATTCTATTCTTTTATCATAGAATTTTATACCAGAGGAATCGCTAATATAGACTTTTGTTATGGGAACTGCATCGGGAATACGAGCTTCCGAAGTCAATGTTTCATAACCTTCTACATTCACTTTTAATTGATAATCAGTATTTAATTGAGGTTTTTGTATAGAGAAATAAGCCTCTTTTGTTTCATCGTAGGTAAGTGTTTCTAGCAATTGTCCATTGGCAAAAATTTGTACTTCTGCGTCTGCTATGCTATTAGGCACATACTCAGTTGGCACAACCGACTGTGTTTGACTAAGTGTTACCTTAAATACTTTTGTGGTATCAAATATGCAATTGACTACAACTCTATTCGTTTCCGCTTCTTGAAAACTAGGCGTGAATTCTTTTTGGCAAGCGTTTAAAACACAGCAAAAAGCGACTATAGAAATGATATAGAAAATATTTTTTTTAACAATCATAGTGGCATTTTTTTTAGAATAGAAAAAACATTATTATTTTTTCGAGAGTATATTTCATTTTCTTCTTAACACTTTGTTACTAAAATTGCTATTTAGACTTTTGGCTATTTAGCTTTTAGAAATTAGCTATTAGAGAACAGAAATTGGCAATAATAAATTATTTTTTGAATTCTATAATGGATATGTTTTATTGATTTTCAGGCTATTATAAAGACTAAAATTATTATTACAGAAACTATTCAAAAAGAGATCATTCAGAAAAAAAATGAAAACGAATCACGAATCTACTAATCACGAATCTATGAACTGTCAAAGTAGCCACAAACTGTGAGGTAGAAAAACGTTGTATTTGAAACATACCTTTTTTTGCTCAAGTTTCCCTCTAAAACTTTCTACTATAACTAATGGAAGGCAAAATAGGTAATAGACTAACCAATTTATAAGCCATTGTTCTACCTTTTTTTCTAAGCAGAATAAAAAATGGATTTTGTCGATTATAGGCATTGTAGACACCTATATTCCAACGCCTTTCTCCCTTCTTTTTTTGTTTAATAAAAGAACAGCTAATATCTAAACGATGATAACTCGGCATCCGATAGGAGTTGCGATGAGCAAAGTATTGAGCTACCTCTTCCGCTAATTCTTCTTTGCCATCAGAAGGCAAATAAACAGTAGGTAGAGAACCTGAAGATAAGGAATAAGCATTGCCTGTTCCATAAACCCAATTGCCTGATAATTCAATCCCTTTGCTTAGTTGATAAATCAAGGAGAGCGATAAATCATGTCGGCGGTCGTATTTGTAGGGATAACTTTCTCCATAATTGATGTCAGCTATTTGGCGATTGCTCCAAGCAAGGGTGTAGCCTAGCCAACCATTTAGTTTGCCTATTTTTTTATGCACAAAAAACTCAATACCATAAGCTTCTCCTTTACCTGCGGCTACTTTTTCCTCCCAGCCTGTTTTAGCATCCAAAAAACTAGCTCCATCTATATAGTCAATCACATTGTTTAAACGTTTGTAATAGCCTTCCACACTTATTTCATATTGTTTGTTCCAAAGCCAAGACAAACCTACTGCTACTTGATGCGAAGATTGTGGTTTAACGCTTTCTGTGGCAGGTACCCATATATCATTGGGCAGGGCAAAAGCAGAACTATTGGAGAGCAAATGAAGGTACTGTACCATATAAGCATACGACCATTTGAGGGATGCATTATCCGCAAAAAGCCAACGCGCCGAAAAGCGAGGCTCTGCAAAGTTATACATTTTTTTTCCTTCTATCCAACCCGACCAGCGCAAACCCACATTCATATTAATATTGCCACCCAAACCCATTTCATCCTCTATATAAGCGTTCATTTCTTGTGTATGTACTACTTTATTTTGGTAGGTAGTATCTAAATTAAAGGAGGCATCTTCATAAGTTACTTGTGTAGCACCCGGCAAAAAGCGATGATGAGTAAAACCTACCCCTGCCTTAATGCGATGCCGACTATTGGGAAAATAATCTATATCTCCCTTGATATTAATATCCTGAATATTGGTATCAAATCTATTACTACCTTTTTGAGTTTCCCACTGAGCAACTACTCCAGTAATTGCTGTATTAATGCTGTTTTCTACACTAAAAAAAGTATGGTTATCATAATGACTTAAATTAAAGCTCCAATTGCTAAATAGTTTGGGCGTAAAAATATGATTCCACCGAACAGAAGCAATCAAAGTATTCCAGCCTAAGCTTGAATCATGACTATCTTGATAAGTACTAAATGGATTACTTGAATAACTATCTACCAATAAAAAATCATCTCTACTCCAATAAGCACTTATATAAAAACGATTGTTAGCGTTGATTTTATGATTAAATTTAAAACTAAAGTCTTGAAAATAGTAACCCAAATCAGCTTTTCCGTCAGAGCCTAAGTTGATGATAGGGCGACTAATTGCATCTAAATAAGTGCGCCGCGCAGAGACGCTAAAAGAGCTTTTATTTTTTTTCAAAGGCCCTTCTACCAATAATTTACTTGCCAATAAACCAATCGAAAAATCTACATGATGCTCTTTAAAATTGCCTTCCTTCAAGTGAACATCCACCACAGAGGAGAGGCGGCCGCCATAACGAGCAGGAAACCCACCTTTAATTAGGGAAAGGTGATTGACGGCATCGGCATTAAAAATAGAGAAAAAACCAAATAAATGAGAAGCATTGTAAACCGTTACCCCATCCAATAAAATGAGGTTTTGATCAGGACCGCCGCCACGCACATACAAGCTGCTAGACCCCTCTGCGCCTGATTGAACACCGGGCAGCAATTGTAGTGCTTTTAAAACATCGGTTTCGCCAAAAAATTGAGGGAGTGACTTAATTTGAGCAATCGGCAGGTCAATGCAACTCAACTGTGTTTGTTGATGAGTAGGCTGTGCTTCCAATTTTCGGTCGGTGACCGCAACCTCTTGAAGCAAGGCATCATTAGGAGCTAAATAGAAAGAAATATTTTGCGTAGCATTTTGTAAATCAAGGGCTTGACATTGAGTAGTGTAGCCTAAATAAGAAATGCAAATTTCCACACTATCCGTAACGGCAAGGCTTAGGCTATAAAAACCATAATCATTAGAAGTCGTGCCAATAGAAGTATGACGTTCATAAATATTTGCCCCAATCAGTTTCTCATGGGTAAGACTATCAGCAATATAACCGCTAATCGTATGTTGCTGTTGAGCAAATAAGGGTTGTGCCATCAACATCCATAAACACCACAATAAGGATGTGAACAACCTAGTAGTAGTTGGTATCATATAGGGGGATTTTTGAGTGAAACAATGGTTTACACACAAAGGAAAAACTAGCTATAATTTTATGGGCAAATATAGTACTTTTTAGCGTTTGAAGCTGAAAATGAAAAAAAGAAAATCAAGTCAACTTTCCGAGTGCTAAAAATACATAATTTTTTTTAAAAGGGTACACAAATTAAGCAATAAGTTCTTTATAACTAGCTTTCAGCAACCAAATCTAGTTTTATAGAAAACTAAATTTTTCTATGGAAACTTAATGTCTTGGCTTTCACTGGTTTCAAAGTAGGAAAATGAGAATTTGAAAAAAACATAGTATTTGTATTTGAGTGATTACAATATACTTATACTGTTAAATAGGGTGCGACCCTGCTAGGGTCGTGTAATTAGGTTGAATATTTAGCTAACATACTTTGACCGCTCTGCGGTCATATAGGAAATAAATGACCCTAGCAGGGTCAAAGTATGTTAGAAAAAAGTGAAGTTGCGTTTTTTGACCCCAGAGGGGTCACACTTTTTTAGGCTTAGATAATTCTTATAAATCATTGATAATCAAAGGCTTTGATTGATTGAATTTTAGTTTTATTAAATCTGTTTTTCTCCATAAAAAACTAGCGAAAGACAAGTAATGTAGAAAAGGTTCCTAGAAAAGAATGATGACTTTTGTGTACCCTTTTGAAATTTTTTTTAGGAAATCAGTCTTTTTTTGTCACACTCTAATCATTTCTAACAAAGGTATATATCAACATAAAAATAGCCATCAATTGCACCCCTAAAAATAGCCAAGCACCACCATAAAATAACAATTCAAATGGCCTAGTTGATAGATTTCTAAACATTTGATATAGTTGAAAAAACTCAACGATAAGCATAATGAAAAGAGTAAGAGCAGGAAAGTAAAAGGTATAAGTAATTAAAATATTAGTGATGGATATTTCCAATTTGTTTTCAGTAATCCTTTTTGCCAATAAAAAATAGACACCACCTAACAGAAGCAATATAACAGCAAATGGGAAAACAAAATAAGAGAAAGGTATCATCATATCTGCCGTATTGCTATTGGCAGTTATATCAATCAAGCATCCCTCTATTAAAACAATAGGAGCCAATAGTAAAACTAAATATTTTCTGACCATAATAGGGTATTTTTATGGGGTATAAATGATTTGTTTTTGGTTTTTTTGTTTATGTTTTTTTTAATTTATTTAATATCGTGCTTATGTTTTGTCCTTTAAAAAATGGATATGTTTCAACCAAACAGTTTGTACCTACTTTGATAGGTTGTAGATTACTGATTCGTTTTTGGACGTTTGATTTCTTTTTAAACGAGTTCTGTAGCGAAGGCTTTAGCTGTTATAGTAGTTGCAAATGTTTGGTAGTTAATGAGTTGTGCATGATATAAGTATTTGTGAGAAATTTATGATTGCTAATTTCTAAAAGCTAAATAGCAAGTTGAACCACATGTATGTGTTCAGGAAAGTGTGAGGAAGAAAATGAAACATACCAAAAAATAATTCACCATTCACAAATGTTCTTCAAAGCAGAAAACCATTACACTAGTCAATAGCCGCCGCACCCTTATTTTTTGTATTTTTAAAATACTTAAATAACTCCACCATAAATAACAGTAAGACAATAACCTGAACAATCAAAAACGCAAAAGAAGCATATTCCAAAAGGTCATTAATATCGCGATGACCGAATCTTTCGCTAAAAAAACACAAGGGAAAAAAGAAAGAAAAAAATACAGAATAAGCAGTGCAAATATCCAGCATGATTTGTTGAAAGCCATTCTTTTTTAAGCCAACTTTCCTCAAAAAGAAATACACAAAACCCATCCCAAACAAAATCGCCGCAATGACAGCCGTAAAATAGGAAAGGCTAAATACCATATTGAACTTCGGACTTGTATAATCATACAACAAACCTAGCCCCAACACAATAGGCACCATCCACCAGATTAAATATTTGTTTCTCAGCATAAACTTAACGTAAAAGTAGAGTAGGAGAGTAAGCTAATTCATTTTTTTGAAAAATACAAATGTGAGATTTGTTATATGCAGCTTGATAAGTAAATAGAGCAGCGAATTTACGCGCTATTTGTCGCCGAATTTCCTAATGCACTTACCTACATTTCATTAGTTTTGCGAATAAATTTGCCCCTATGTAGTGGTGAGTTTATTCACCATCTGTAACACCTCAATCAACGGATTTCGGATGTGAGATTTCGGATTTCGGATGTGTTGATATTTGGGATAGGAGCGTTAAAGCGGTAGCTTCTTGAACATGATTCGTGGATTAGTGATCTGTTATGGAACTGAAAAAACACAGCTTATGCTCCCTCATTTTCAACTTTCCATTCTCCATTTTCAATTATTTAACCTGCTTTGTATTGGAAGGCTCAACGGATTTCGGATGTGAGATTTCGGATATGTTGATATTGTGGGATAGGAGCGTTAAAGCGGTAGTTTCTTGAACATGATTCGTGGATTAGTGATCTGTTATGGAACTGAAAAAACACAGCTTATGCTCCCTCATTTTCAACTTTCCATTCTCCATTTTCAATTATAAAACCTGGTTTGTATTGGAAGGCTCTGTTTTTAATTACGAATTGACAATTACGAATTACGAATTATTTTTTTTTTGTAAAATATTGATAATGAGTTAGAAAAAAACTTTTCGTAACCGTCAAAAGCTAATTTGATGCTATGCAAGCTGAATGACCTTTCATTCGTAATTCGTAATTCAGTAATTCGTAATTGATTATATCCTGGTTTGTATTGGAAGACTCTCAGACTATTACAATAACTTAGATCGACATATAAAAGCACGTCGCAATCCTGGTTTGTATTGGAAGGCTCAACGGATTTCGGATGTGAGATTTCGGATTTCGGATATGTTGATATTTGGGATAGGAGCGTTAAAGCGGTAGTTTCTTGAACATGATTCGTGGATTAGTGATCTGTTATGGAACTGAAAAAACACAGCTTATGCTCCCTCATTTTCAACTTTCCATTCTCCATTTTCAATTATAAAACCTGGTTTGTATTGGAAGGCTCTGTTTTTAATTACGAATTGACAATTACGAATTACGAATTATTTATTTTGTTTGTAAAATGTTGATAATGAGTCAGAAAAAACATCTTTCGTAACCATCAAAAGTTGATTTGAAACAAAGACCGTTAAGTTGCCTTTCATTCGTAATTCGTAATTCA
>JAHDHV010000177.1 GCA_020631155.1 Bacteroidota bacterium
GGATTTCCTTATTGCTGTTTGGGGCTATTTCTCGGCGGTTTTTGTATGGCTCTATTGCTATTGTTTTACTGCTTTGGACTTATATTTTTCGCATTTCGCGTGTGATTTGGCTGGCAATTGTGTTGTATTTGGATGAGAATGTGTTTAATTTTTAGGGATGGGAGAGACAATTCATGAATTGTCTTTACCTCAATTGGCTTTTTACGTTTTAGTGCAAAAAAAAAGAGCCATACAATGATGTATGACTCTATTACTCTTGATGAGTGGGAGATACTGGATTCGAACCAGTGACCCCCTGCTTGTAAGGCAGGTGCTCTGAACCAACTGAGCTAATCTCCCCTAATTTTTTATTATTATGTGCTTGCCTTTTTACTAAAGCGATGCAAATATAGAACGGATATTTGAATTACACAAACTATTACAAATTTTTTTTGAGAAAAGTTCCATTTTGAGGATTTTTAGCTATTTGGATGTTTGGGGTATGTTTCAAATACAGTACTTTTCTACTGAACAGTTTGTGTTTACTTTAACAGCTCGTTGATTAGTAGATTCGTGATTCGTTGATTCGTTGATTCGTTGATTAGTAGATTCGTGATTCGTTGATTCGTGATTCGTTGATTCGTGATTCGTTGATTCGTGATCAGATATTTTTTTTGATGATAAATTACTAATTTCTAAAAAGCTAAAAAGCTAAAAGTCCAAATATCCAAAAAGCCCAAACCGCCAATTTAATCGTCTAGTTTTTTGATGTTCTAGTAAAATAAAAGCAACTTTGCACGAGTTAAGAAAGAGCTAAAAGTCTAAAAAAACCAAATAGCTAAAAGTCCAAAAGTCTAAATAGCTAATTTCTAAAAATCTAACATCTAATTTCTAACCTCTAATATCTAAAATCTACTAGTGCGATACGATAGCCAAACCATACAGCGATACAATAAAGGGTATATGACCATTTATCAGCGAAAATCTCAATGGAAGATTGGATTGTTGATTTTTGCGATGTTGATTGTCGGAGCGTCTATTTTGTATACCAATTTTTTGGCGCGAAAGCTGGAGCAGGAGGAGCGCAAAAAGATAGAATTGTGGGCAAATGCCATACAAGAAATGAATCGCGTACCTGTCAATTCTGCTAATTTTGATGTGAGTTTTTTATCAAGTTTTATTCGTGATAATAATACAATTCCCGTTATTTTGACGGATGGCACAGGGCGTATTACGGGTTCTAAAAACATTGTGGAGGCGGATTCTACCGACTTACAGGCAGCACTCGAACAGATGAAAAGCGTTTACGAGCCTATTGTGATTGATTTGGGAAAATATTATAAAGATCAAGGCAGTGCTGATGCTAGTAGTGAAAAAAAGCAATACGTTTACTATTCTGATTCTAGCATTTTAAAACAGTTAAAAGTTTATCCATATATTCAGCTTTTGTTTATTGCGGTGTTTTTGGGCATTGCTTATATGATTTTTAGTGCTGCTAGACGTGCCGAGCAAAATAAGGTGTGGCTAGGGATGGCAAAGGAAACAGCCCATCAACTCGGAACGCCTTTATCATCGCTAGTCGCATGGATTGAAATTTTGAAGGAAACGCCTCATGAACAAGCGCAAATGGTTGGTCATGAGATAGCTAAAGATATTGGTCGCCTTAAACTAATTGCGGATCGCTTTTCTAAAATTGGCTCTGACCCTAACTTAGAAGAAGTGGATTTGGTGAAGGAACTCCAAAAAACAGTGAATTATATTCGCAGACGGGCATCGGGTAGAATAAAAGTAACGTTTGAGAATAAGGACAATCCGCCTATTAAAATTAAATTGAATACCACGCTTTTTGATTGGGTCATTGAAAATTTGCTGAAAAATGCGCTGGATGCAATGGACGGTACAGGAGCGATTAATGTGAAACTGAAAGAGGAGGGCGAAAAAATTGTTATTGATGTGTCGGATACAGGCAAAGGGATTCCTAAATCGAAATTTAAAAAGGTTTTTGAACCCGGGTATAGCACCAAAAAACGAGGTTGGGGTTTGGGGCTGTCACTGTCCAAACGCATTGTTGAAATTTATCATGGCGGCCGTATCTTTGTCAATAATTCCATTTTAAATAAAGGCACTACTTTTAGAATTATTTTGCCTAAAGAAATGCAGTGAGGAGCGAGACAGGAGATGTGAGACGGGAGATATGAGATTTCTGTTTTTTTTATCAAAAAGTCCCAAAAGCCAAACGTTTAAATATCCAAAAAGTTGTAGAGACATAGTACACTATGTTTCATAAATCCAAAAATGAAAAAATGAAAAATAAACTACTTGCTGTTTTTAGTTTGCTTACTGTCATCCTCCTTTCTTCTTGTGAGACGGATTTTGAAGTGGCTGCCGATTGGAAGGAAATCACAACGATTCACGCTCTGCTCAATGCTGCGGATGATGCTCAATACATTAGAGTGAATAAAGCCTTTTTAGGGGAAAAAATTGATGCTTTAGAGGTCGCGCAAATTGCCGATTCTTTGTATCATGAAAATGAAATACAAGCTACGATGACCGCCCTAGATGAAAGCGGCAATGAGCGAGGGAAATATGAGTTGGAAATTGTGAATGCAACAGATGATGGCTTGTATAAAGAGGAAGGTATTTTTGCCACAGAGCCTTATCTGCTCTATAAATTAAATACGTTCTTAAATCAAGATCACAACTACCGAATCAATATTACAACCCATCGGGGAAATGTATTAACTGCCGAAACGCCGATTGTGAAAGATTTTACTGTTAGAACGCCCAATCCTCAGCGAGAAATTGACCTTTCTAATTTGCAAGATATTTATACTTTGCGCTGGAATACTGCGGAGAATGGCTTTATTTCTGAATTGGAAATGAAATTTAATTATCAGGAAAATAGAATTGAGGGCGGTGAAATTGTTACACAGGATAAATTCATTATTTGGAAAATCTTTTCTAATAAAATCAATGTGCCTACAGATGGTTCTACCTTTGTTACACATACCATTAATTCTGCCGATTTCTTTGATTTTATTAACCGTAGATTAACAGCAGATGATTTGGTAAAAGATCGAGAGTTTGTCAGTATGGATTTTACCTTTTATATAGGAAGTGAAGAATTTAAAAAATTTAGAGATGTAACCCTCGCACAATCAGGCATTACTTCTGGACAAGCTGCACCTCAATACACCAATATAGAAGGACAAGGTTTAGGCATTTTTACCAGCCGCTATCGCAAAGAAATTAAAGAGGTTCCACTAAACTCAGCTACTATTGATGAACTAGCCTGCGGAGTGTTGTTCGGAACATCAGACCTTAAATTCCGCCCAAATAAAAGTAATCCTTCTTATCCGAATTGTAATTAGGAGACAGGAAATAGGAGACGGAAGTAAGCCATTACTCTCTGGATTTCTAATCACTAAAATCTAATTTGAGTGTGTCAAGGATTTAGGGAATAACAAAATAATAGCTGAATAAAAAGAGGCGCATTTTACCTTTTCCAAAAATAAAAACTTCTTTTTTTATTGGTTTTGAAGAGCGACCTTGAAAGTTTTTGCGTTAAGCTTCAAAAGGGTACACAAATTAAAGAAGTAGTTTTTTTTTGAGTGTTAACTTGTTTTGTTTAGAGGATAAATGTGTTTAAATACTACTGAAACCCTCGCCGAAAAAGTGTCTGATAACTCCACGATTGCCTTCGGCGACTTACTTTTTGCATTCGCCCAAAAAGTAAGCAAAAACGCTTGTCAAAAATATCGTTCCTACGCTGCAAGGCCTGCGCTTTGCTACCGATTTTTGACCTGCCTGCGCTTCTTTTTTGAGCAGATTCATCTCCAATCTGCTCTACGAAAAAAACGATGACTTTTGTGTACCCTTTTGAACGTTAAGCGCGAAAAAGTTTCACTGTCTTAATTTTTTTTTTCTTTTTTATCAAGCAAAAAGAAAAAAACCTAGATAATTCCGACACTTCTTAAATTAAGGCGAATAACTATTATTATACAATTTCCCTCTTTTCTTGACACACTCATCTAATTTCTAATCACTAAAATCTAATTTCTAATCACTAAAATCTAATTTCTAATCACTAACAGGCAATAACACATTAAAAGTACTGCCTTTACCGATTTCGCTTTGGATGTAAATTTGTCCATTCAATTTGTGTACAATCTTGGCGCAAGTAGCTAATCCGAGCCCTGTTCCTTCAAATTCATCGCTGGTATGCAAGCGTACAAGCGGTTGAAACACTTTGCTCAGGTATTCTTGTTTTATTCCTATGCCGTTGTCTTTGATGCTAAGATGGTGAAAATTTGTTTGCTTTTGATAATTAATTTGGATGAATGGCTCAACATCTTTACGAGTAAATTTGATGCTATTGGCAATAATATTTTGAAACAATTGGAGGGTTGGTAAGCGATGTACTTTAAGGATTGGCAAGGGTTTATGTATAATAATTCTTGCATTTTTTTGTAAAATATGGCTTTGTAAATTGGTCTGAACGGCTCGCATTAAGTGGTTGAGGTCTAGTTCTTCGGCATCTCCTTTAAACTTACCTGCTTTGGCAAAAGCCAATAATCCATCTATCAATTCCTGCATTTGTTCTGTAGCCATTTCAATATAACTAAACAACTCCTGTTCTGTATTTTCAAGCCCTAATTGCTCTTTAATTAATTTAGAAAAACCGCTAATATTACGCAGTGGAGCTTTGAGATCATGCGCTGCTACACTTGCAAAACTTTCCAATTCTTTATTTTTCCTACTCAATTCCTCATTTAATTTATCTTTAAGAGATTGAATTTCTTTAAGATGTTGAATTTCTTTTTCCTTGAGTTTGATTTGCTCTTGTGCTTTGGCTTTTTGTAAATTAAATATAAGATTTTTTTCAAGTTTTTTCTCTTGAATGTCAATTAGATTTTTTTGGTATTTTATTAGTGCTGCTGAATCCTTTTCATCTTCTGCAATTTGAATAAGGCTTTCAAAGATTTTTATAGCTATTGAATCATTTTTTAAAAGTAATTTTTTATATTTCTTGAAAATATGTTTAAAATTTGTATGATCTTTTGTTAAAAAAAGATAATTCATGTAATTTTCAATAATGTGTATTATGCGCGGACTATATTTGTGTTTAGAAAGCGGTAGATAAGATTGCAGTATTTGAAAAGCAGACTTAGCATCTTTTTGTTCTAATAAAAAAGCAGTCTTATTGACAGAAGCTAAATCAAAAGTGCCTTTATCCAAATCTGGAGTTTGTAAAACCTTATCTATGGCTATAATCGCTTCATCAGCAGATATTTGTTTACTATTGAATTTAACTGTAATTATATTAATCTGAAGAAGTATGAAGTCATTTGCTTTAAGATGTTTTTCTGCAATTTCAAAAGCTTTATCGTAATATTTAAATGTTTCCTCATAATCATCTATTTGATGATAAATATAAGCCATATTTATCATCAAATTATACCTATACTTTTGTTTTTCACTGTATTTTTTTGCCTTTTTACTATACAATAAATCTTTTATTTGACAGAGATAACTATAAGCAATCCCTAATTCATTTTTTTGCTGATAAACAATAGCAATTCCTTCTAAAGCGGCTATCTGTGTCAAAAAATCATTATTATTCTTAAGGTATTCCTCGCACATTTGAGTTAATAAATCATACTGTCCCCCATAAAAGTAACACATTATTTTTATGCTTAAAAGACTATGAATCAGGCTTTTATTATCTTTTGTAAAAAAATGTTTAAGTTTTTCTTCTGCCCAAAGGGTACATTCAGTTACTTCATCATACCAACCATTACGAATGCCATTGTTTAATATTTGCACTAGATTATCGCTCTGAATAGTGTCAAGTACATTATCGCTGTTTTTCGCAATTTTATCAAATAAGTTATTTATTAAATCCTTGAGTGAATGTTCCATGATTTTGATTAGGTCATTTTTTGAGCATTAGAAGGCATCAGGCAATAATATTTTGCCATAAAAACTATATTGTTATGACAAAAATTAGTCCAAATGATGCTTATATTGACCTCTTAACAATAGTAAATTAGGGGTATATTTGATATTACTCCTAATACCTGACTATAAAAATATTGTCAACTTGCCTTTTGACTATTTAGACTTTTAGCCATTTGAGTGTGTCAGAAAAAGAGGGATTTCATATAACAACTATTGCTCTTAGCCTTTAAAAGTGTCCCATGCCCTACGTTTTTTTCTTTTTTACTTGATAAAATAGTAAGGACGTAATGCATTACGTCCCAACAATCAAGACAGTGAATTTTTTTTGCTAAAAATCTCATTCACAGCTAAAATCTCCTAAGGTGATACTCTTTTGTTAAAATCAAAAGAAAAAGCTAATAATCAACTGTTTAAACTTTAAAAATAGCCTAGTCGGTTCTTATAATTCCGTATCACTACGGATATTTCTTAACGCTGTTCATTCCATTTTCTTAACGCAAAAAATTTCAAGGTCGCTTTTCAAAAGCCAATAATAAAAAGATATTTTATTTTTTGGAAAAGTAAATATTCCTCTTTCATAGTAAAGCATATTTTGCCTTTCCCTAAATTTCTGACACACTCTAGCCATTTAGATTTTTAGATATTTATCTTTTGGAAACTGGAAACTGGTGATAGTTTATTGGATTTTAAGTTTTGTTTAATTTTTTGATTATTAGGTTTTTATAGAGTATATGGGTATTAAAGCTTTCGATATGTAAATTATTAAAAAAGAAAATTCTTGTAAAAAAACACCTAAACACGAATCTACGAATCAATGTTTTTGGCTGTGAGCATTTAGTGAAATCAACGCTTTGAATTGAAGAAAAAGATTAATATACCATTGTCAAACTAACTACTGACAATCGGCAAGCTGATATAAGAAGCATGTTGTTTTGTAAAATAGACCGTTATACGAGAAGGACGCTCTGTTGTGAGATCAAAATGTCCTGCATCAGCCAATGCTATAGACAAGCGGATGCTATGGCCTTTTTTAAATTGATAGGAAATAGGTAAAAGATCGAATTGTAAATGAGTAATTTCTTCTGGTATAAGTGCTTGAGTATCTTCTTTTTGAAAAGAATGAGGAAACCCAGTGCTGCGATAATCTGTTTTAGGAACAATTTTTCGATGAATGGCGCGAAACAGTCCCTCAGTAATATAGGCTACCTTGCCACTAGGAGCTACATCCTCTAAGTATACAAAAATTGTGGCATCTGTAGCATCCGCACTGATGTATAAACTCACCAAAGGATGCCCCGTTATGCTCTGCGGTTTAGACAAAGGTGCAGAGGTAAACACCAACATTTTTGTATTTTCCGCAGAACGTTCAGGGTAATAAGTGGCACCATTGCGATAAGGCAGTACCAAGCTATTCCAACGACTTGTTTTGCCTGTTGTTACGGTCTCATCCGCCCAATAAGTTGTTTCACTGTGTTTGATGGCTGATTTGTCGGTTGTTAAACCATTAAGGGCAGACAAGAAAAAGTGCTGATGAGTAGCTGTTTGAATCGGCCATACATCACTGCTTTGCCATTGATTCCTACCCATTTCGTAATAAGCAATTGCCTTTTCCTTATCTATTCCGTTGTCAATTCCTTTTAAGTGATGATCAAAAAAACGCAACATTTCCGCAAAAATATCAAAGCTCCGCTGTTGAGTAGCCCCATGTGCTTGTAGGTAGTCATACATGCCATGATCCCAAGGACCTATCAGTAGTTTGGTCGTATTTTCCGTATTCCAAAACCCCTTAATCGCTGAATTAACCAGCGCACCGTCATACCAGCCCGTCATTCGATAGATAGGCACGCCCGATGCTGCAATGGCTTTGCGATGCCGATGTACACTAAAATCATCAATTGGTTGCTGTAGTTCAGGATGTGGCGCGTCCCTAAATTCCATTTCTAGGAGATGTGAAATAATATCAAAATTTTTATCATGAGCAATCAAAGCTTTTTGTAAAAGCCTGCCCTTAGCATCCTCATCAACAGGGCGGATGCCTTTAACAACTGTTTGAGCAGGCAAGCCCAATATGCGAATATCGTTGTGGTCTAAGCCGCGTGTTAAGTCGCGCCACACTTTTATAAATGCCCCTTGACGCACACCGCCGGGGAAGCATATATCGGCATATAAATCAAAGATGCTACACCTTGGAATACAAGCTTTTAGCGCGGAATGTTGGTTTACCAAAGCGAGTTCTGCCGTTGTACCAGTATACGAAACACCTGTTGTACCGATGCCCCCATCTGACCAGCTTTGGCGAACAATCCAGTCCATTACCTCCGCCATATCTTTGATTTCTGCCTCACTAAACTCCATTGTTCGATGGCCAAAAGATGCCCCCGTACCGCGCCCATCCACCAGCACACAAGCATAGCCATGACTGGTAAAATACTGTATTTCTTCTTTTTTCACTGAGCCAAAAAAGACATTGTTAAATAAGCGAATTGCCCCTTTCGGTTCAAAAGAACGTACATAACGCAAAAAATAGGCAATAGTAGGTATTTTTTTATCTTTTTCCAGCTCTTTAGGCAGGTAAACATCTATGGCAATGGCTACTCCATCCCTCATTCTCAAATATAACGATTGATTGGAAAAACCTTTGTAAGTAGCCTTAGAATAGCCTTTATACCTTCCAAGACGGCTAATTTTTTGCTCCTTTTCTTTTTTTCTAAATAAAAATGGCAATATAGGTTGGGGATCGTGTTTAGGTGAGCCACTGGAGATATTTGGTTTTTTCCAATGTCTGTAAATTGCAGTAATGGCCAAACCTAACAAAATACTTCCTAAGCGAATGATTAATTTTAGGAGGTTTTTTTTCATGAATAAAAATTAATATTAATTGTTTTTTATGCGAGCAAACGGTTTGTCCTGACTTTAAGCTGTAACTTTTGTGGAGTTACAACTTAAGGTATAGTTTTGATTAAGAAAACAAAAGAATAGTTTTAAAAAAATATTGAAAAAATAGCGGTACTTAGTGCGAGTTTATATATAAAATAAGGACTAGCTTCCTTATAAGTTTGTGTAAACTGTCTATTTCAAGTCTTAAGTCTCCTATCTTATGTCTAAACTATTAATGTGTGTGTGAAGCAAGTCAACGTTTTATTGAATCAATTAATAAAAACTACTGTCTGCTGTTGTACCGCTATTTGACAATATTGGAGCACTAAGATAAGTCATTGATTACAAATACGTTCTATCCATTCAATGAAGTTAGTATCCTATTCAACAAAGGTTTGTTTTTTACTTACTTTTGGCCTTTGGTGTTTTTTATAAAAAAAAAATACGGTAATGGGGTAAATAATGTTGTTGATAGGTAAATGTCAATTATTGGTTGAAGGAAGGCTTTTTTAAATCTTTGGGTTTTGGTAATTCTACAATTAAAAGAAAAGTTTGCTTGAGCGAGACAACACTTTGCTATTCCCTAAATTCTTGATGCACTCAGGTCAATACCTTAGTTGCCAAATACCGATGCTAGGTGCATTGGGCTGATACATATCAAAATCAGTTGTATTAATGCTGGTGTTAAAATTGATATTACTGACATTGTAGAAGTTAGACGAACCTAATTGATCACGATAGATGTTATAGTCCTCAAAATTGATGATGCCATCGCCATTTAGGTCGCCGCCGCGAAGCCCATAATTGCTGCCTCCTAAATTCGCTGCTTGTTGACTGCCCCCCATAATATTGCCAACTGTTGTAAAATCATAGGGCGATCCTGTATTGGGCAGATTGACCATCGAAGCACTCATTATATCTAAATGATTTCTATGACGAATTGTTAAATGATAACTGTTTCCTGTGGTGAGATTGGAAAAATGCACGCCACCACCCAAATTAAAAATATCAGTAACTGTTCCGTCTTCCAATAATAAAGCAGGCTGCGTTTCTACCACATTAAAGGAAGCATCACGCGCCTCTAGGAGTACCCAATCCACAGTATTAGTCGTAAACCAAGCCGTAGAAGGCACTGTTTTGAGGCTGCCATCATTCCAAGGGGCGGTGTTGTAAGGGGTACTGATTGGTAAATTATTACTACTTTGAAAAATGGTACTCATGGTATTGCTGCCTACATATGCACCTTCTAAAAATACTTTCGCTGCTACTTCTACGGATGGCGTTAGCTGAATGTTTAAATTCTCCACCGTTCCACTGGTTAAATTAACATCCATAAATTGCGGAGCAAAGCCGTTTGCCGTTACCAAAACGCTATATAAGCCATCCTCGCGAACAGCTGTAAAATAGCTGCCAAATAAACTTGTTGTGGTATTGCCTGCATTGTCTTCTATTAATTGAATAGACGCATTAAAAATAGGCGCATTTGTATTTGCATTGATAACAGAGCCTTGCAAAAAAGCTGCATTGATACAGTCAGGTTCAAGAACAAATAAACCGTTGTTGATGTCGGCAGCCAACACATAACTCAATCGAGTATCCACCCCCCAACAGCCTGCAAAGTTGGTACCCGAAGCACTAGGGGCGGTATCGTAATAACCTACTTCTATCAGGGCTTGCGGCTGTGAAGCATCTACAAGGCGCACCCCATCGCCATAATAAGCAATCACTAAAAAGTCGCCTTTAATGGTTAAATCGTGCGGTATGGAATTGCTCCCTGGATTGGATTGGTAGCTCCCCAAACTTTGTATATCGGTCGGGTCGGATACGTCCAGAGCTTCAATAAAACCGTTGGCTTGTTCACTAGACACAAACAAATATTGGCTATTGCTGCTGAGTACCATGCTATGCGCTAAATTGATGGATTGCGTACCCAAAATAACGGGGGTTGCTTTGTTGGAAATATCCACAATAGACACCAAACCATCGTTGATTTCAGCAGTATATAAAATATCATTTTTTACATATCCATCATGAGCATACCTTGTGTTATACTCGCCCAATATAGGGGGATTGATCGGGTTCGTATTCACATCTAACATCAATGCACCACCCGAACTATTTGCCCCAAAAATATATAAAACGCCATTTTCATCTACAAACACATGTGAAGCGGTATTTAAAGTGACCATACCTGTAGGGCCCATTCCACTTGTCCATGTACTTACCCCAACGGAAGCAGGCAAAGGAGACAAGTCCAAAATCAACAGCCCACCACTCGCTTCATTGACAATATAGGCGTGATTGCCCCATACATCGGCAGCCCGAAAAGGTGTATTAGGCAGACCACCTAGATAAATCACTTCATTGGCATTGTTAGGATTGCTTACATCTACGATAGAAATGGCATCTTCGGCTGTAATGATGGCATATTCGGCACTACCTGAATTGTAGCCAACAACATGACTCAATGCATAGCCGTAGGGTAGGTTGTCTTGAATACTGATGTTTTGGTTTTGCGCTTGTAGGGCAGAGAGTGAAAAAAAATAGCTTGATAGTAATATTGTATATAGTAAAATTATTTTGTGTAGGTATTTTGTAAAGTGCATAAGTATGTATTTGTATTTTTGGCTTTTTAGCTTTTTAGCTTTTTAGCTTTTTAGCTTTTTAGCTTTTTAG
>JAHDHV010000178.1 GCA_020631155.1 Bacteroidota bacterium
CTGTTAAAATAAGCAAAAACTGTTTAGTTGAAAAGTACAGTATTTGAAACATACCAACAATACTGCAAACTTTTAAATTTGAAGTATGCTAATATAGGACTTTTAATTGAGCTTATGGTCTAATGAATTGTCAGAAAAATGTTTTTAATTTAAAAAAGGCAATTATCTTTGGAGAAAGGACGGCCTTTTAGGGGATTTTTCTAGTATTTTTAAAAAAAGAAGTGAAAAGTTAGTAGGTAAAGAAACATTTTTTTTGAAAAGTAGTGATCTTTACTTGACAAAGGGGGCAAAAAACTTTTCTTTCAATTCAAAACGTTGATTTTGCTAAATGCACATTGTCAAGAAACTTATTTAGTTGCTAAGTAGGTATTTTTTTGATGGGGGTTTTCTTTTCTAATAGCTAAATAACAATTTTAGAAACAAAGTAAGTAGATGGACAAAATTAAACAATAATTGGATTTGTCATAAATTATTAATAACGAATTAGTTATCTCATGTCTCATATCTCACGTCTCATGTCTCACGTCTAAGTACTTATTAGTAATAAAATGAAACATACCATTTTTACAAAAATCGTTAAATACATTTCCTTATGATTCAAATTATTCAAGTAGACGCTTTTACCAATAGGGCTTTTGCTGGTAATCCTGCCGCAGTCTGTATAATAAAGACCTTTGAAAATGAAAAATGGATGCAAGCAGTAGCTAATGAAATGAATTTATCTGAAACCGCTTTTTTATTAAAAACTGGAGATAATCATTATCGTTTGCGTTGGTTTACCCCTCAAGCGGAAATCAAATTATGTGGACATGCTACCTTAGCAAGCGCACATGCTTTGTATCAAGAGGGACATATTTCTCCAACACAAAACATTCACTTTCACACACTTAGCGGTGAGTTAATTGTTTCCAAAAAAGATAGTTGGTTAACAATGAATTTTCCTGTAAAGGTACCAACTAGCTGTGAAGCTCCAGAGTACTTATTAGAGGCTTTGGGTGTAAGCGAAAAAAAGGTAAAATACGTTGGGAAAAACGAATTTGATTACCTTATAGAAGTTGAAAATGCGGCCTTATTACGTCAATTACAGCCCAATTTCAGTTTACTAAGCAAGCTTCCTGTGCGTGGTGTCATTGTAAGCAGCCGTTCCGATGAAGCTCCATATGATTTTGTATCTCGTTTTTTTGCTCCTGCGGTCGGTGTGCCCGAAGACCCAGTAACAGGTTCAGCACATTGTTGTTTATGTCCTTTTTGGGCAGAGCAATTGGGTAAAAAATCACTCATTGGTTATCAGGCTTCACAGCGAGGTGGTATCGTAAAAGTTACCCTACAAGGCGAGCGTGTACTCTTAACAGGGCAGGCGGTTACAGTAATGAAAGCGGAATTACTACAATCATGGAACTAAAAAATAGATTTTAAGTGCCAAGCACTATTTAATTATGCACATTTTTTTGCTAAAGTATTAGAAATGAGCAGTTTAGTCTTTTACTATTGTAACATTAATAGACTTGTTCGGCGGGGGCAGGTTGGAGATAAAATGGAGCTATTTTCAATCCCTTGAAGGCTTTTTGAAGGCGCATAGCCCAAGCTACGCAACTGAAAAAAGGCATAAAGGGGGCAGAAAAGAGACCATTTTAGCCCAAGATGATACTCGCCGAACAAGTCTAATTTTGTCTAGGTACTTAGGTTAAAGTAACATAACTTTATTAAACCATCTTTATTAGGCCTAAATAATTACTGTTTGATGTGATTATTTAGGCTTTTTCATTTAAAAAAGAGAACAAAAACTGCCATTTTTCCATCAAAAAAGGCATTATATTTCTCCATATTGGCAGCAATTTTTATATTTGTAAATAAGGAACTAAAAATAGCATTACCTATCACCAAAACCGCTATGAAAATGAAAAGAATTGCCACCCTAGCATTGTTCGTTATTTTATGGAATAGCCCCTTTTTTTCTACAGCACAACAAAAAACAAACTTTGAGCGTGTAAGTAGTGCTAGTAGTACTATGATTCGAACCGTGCAGATTTTCCCCCCTCAGAAATGCCAAGTTCAATGGCTCTCTAATCCTGAAGAACTTCACTTTACTTCTTCTGATAGTCATACCCTAAAAGCCTGTATTACTTGTGATAGTAGAGCTCCGCTAGAGGAAGTGCAGTTGTATATCAATGGCAGTACAATCACTACGCGAGGTTTTAATATTGTAGAAGAAATAACCGCAGGCGAAGGGACTGGACAGGCTACTGATTGCTCCAATTTATTTTCCAAAGAAGTAGATTTCAAAAAAAATTCGCTTTCCCTCCAAAAAGGCGATAATAAGCTTTACCTAGAGGTAACGAATAAAGTAGGAACAACAGAATCGGAAAAACTTCATTGGCATTATACCCCAGAAAGGCGTTTGGCTTTGGTAATTGGCAATAGTAATTACAATTCACTAGGTAAAAAACTAGCCAATCCTGTAAATGATGCAAAAGCCATAACAAAAGCTTTACATCAATTAAATTTTGAGGTTATTGCTGAAAATAATTTGACAAAAACAGACTTTGTAGATGTGATTACGGACTTTGAAACCAAGCTTAAAAGCTACGATGTTGTGCTATTTTATTATGCTGGTCATGCTATACAGGCTACGGTAAGTAAAGAAGAAAATGGCAATTATTTACTGCCTATTGATGTGCCAGACACACTGTTGGAGCATGAATCAATGGTTAATTTTCATACAATGCCCGTAAATAAGATACTGCATGCAATGGGAGCCGACAATAAAAATGACCGTACTAATATCGTAATTTTGGATGCCTGTCGAGATGATCCTTTTATAGCTCATACGCGTAGTGTTTCTAATAAAGGGCTGATAGGTGTAGATGCACCTAAAAACTTTTGCATTGCTTATGCAACTTCGCCAGGCAAAACAGCAGATGATGGTAAAGGAAAACATTCGCCTTATACTAAACAGCTACTTAACTTTATTCACCAACCACTCGAATTAGAACGAATGTTTAAAAAGGTTCGTTCAGCAGTGACCGAAGCTACTAAGGACAAACAAATTCCTTGGAACGCTTCCTCTTTGGTAAACGACTTTTACCTTATAAAAAATGAACTATGAAAAAGCTCCTTATCTTACTCACTTTCGCTTTCTGGATAACAACGGCTACCGCACAAAAGCAATATCAAAATCCAATTAGCAACAATCAATTTGAAGTAGTAGACGATAAAATTGTTATTCTGTATGATTTAGCGAAACCAAAGAATAAAAAAAACTATTATAATATCCAGCTAGAAATTAGCCTTGACGGAGACCTGCTCAATGTAGAAAGTATAACGGGGGATGTTGGGGAAAAAATTAGGGCAGGTAAAGGCAAAAAAATCGTTTGGGATGTGCTTAAAGACGTATCTTCTTTAGATGGTGATTTGCAAATTGATATATTAGTAGATACTTATGCTCCTGTTCAAAATAAAATAGCACCTGTTGTTAAGTGGCAACCGCCTAAACCCACTTCGCCTCCGCCTTCTTTTTGGCAAAAGCATAAAACAGGAATTATACTAGGTATCATTGGTATTATTGGTTTAACCATAGGTAGCACTCAATACAATAGTGCTAAAAGTGATTATGATATTTATAAAAACAATACAAATGAGCTCGCATTTCAGACTGCCTATGGTCTTAGCCGCTCCGAAGCTTTTGATAATGCTAATGGAAAACGCCGTAGAGCAGCTATCACTAATTGGGGGAGCGCGTTTACATTGGGTATTTCTACCGCTTTATTTTTGAAGAAACGAAAAAAATGAAACAGGAAATACAAATTGGAAGAATCATCAACTCAATATAGTTTGAGTGTGTCAAGGATTTAGGGAATCGCAAAATATTGTGTTAAATGAACGATGAATATTTGCTTTTCCCAAAAAAAAATATCATTTTTTTCTTAGTTTTCAGGAGTGCCCTTGAAAGTTTTTGCGTTAAGAAAATTGGAATAAAACTCGTTAAGAAATATCCGCAGTGATACGGATTTTAAGAATCCACCGAATTTTACTCAAACTTTAATCCTCTGATTATCAGATATTTACCTTGACAAAAAAAGGAGTATCACCTTAGGAGATTTTAGCGTTTTATTCCAATTTTTAGCGAAAAAGTTTCATCGTCGTTGGGACGTAATGCATTATGTCCTTACTATTTTTATCAAGCAAAAAGAAAAAAACGTAGGGAAAGGGATACTTTTTAAGATTAAGGGAAAAGCTGTTATTATACGATTTCCCTCTTTTCTTGACACACTCATATAGTTTCTAATTTCTGATCACTAACTTCTGATTACTAAAAAATGAAAAATCTAATCTACCTAATAATACCCATTTACTTATTTTCATTAAATGCTTGTTTATCGGATTTTGAGAAGGTGCCAAGTGATGAGATAGCTGTTGTAACAGCTAATTTTAATGTTACAAATAATAACTGCACATTGCCTTGTACACTTACTTTTGCCAACACCTCACAAAATGCTAGTAACTACCTTTGGAATTTTGGTGATGGCACTACTACTACAACCGCTTCCCCTACACATAATTATATAGATGCAGGTACTTATACCGTAAAATTGACCGCTTTTAATGCCATCAATGATAGTGCTACCATTCAACAAACAGTGACTATTCTCGAAGAAACTTTTGTTGAAGAAAAAAGATGGACACAAAAAAAATCCTTCCCAGGTATAGGCAGGGATTTTATGGTTTCTTTTGCTGTAGGTGGCTACGGTTATGTAGCACTTGGTAGAGACCCTAATAAGGATGGCCTAAGTGATGTCTGGCAATATGATCCTGTTAATAATAATTGGACACAAAAAGCGAATTTTGTAGATGGTGGTAGAATCGGTGCAACAGCTTTTGTTATCAATGATAAAGTATATGTATGTGGTGGTACAAGTTCGAGCAATAATGAAAACGCATCTGTTTGGGAGTATGATTATAGGACTGATACTTGGTTAGAAAAAGAAAATCAATTTCCCGGCACTAATAGAGAAGGGATGTTTTCCTTTGTTATCAATGATAAAGCTTATGTAGGCGGCGGCGATGGGGGAAATGATTTATGGGAATATGACCCAGTTTATGATGCTTGGGAACAAAAAGCAGATCCATTTAAGAATATCTATTATGGGGTGATTTTTGTATTGGATAATAAGGGATATGTTGCAACAGGTTATAGTATTGAGGAAGATAGCTATGTGAAAACCATTCAAATGTATGATCCTCAAACCGATACTTGGCAACAAAAAAATGATTTCCCAGGTTTAGGGCGAGCAGGGGCAGTTGCCTTTGTAATAAATGGACAGGCATTTTTAGGAACAGGCTTTTTGCGTATCCCTAGCGACCTCGAACTAAAAGATTTTTGGCAATATCAAGCTACTACAGACAGTTGGATACAAAAAAGTGATTTTCAGGGCGAAGCTAGAGATCAAACCATAAATTTTGTTATCAATCAAAAAGCATATATCGGTGCTGGACTTACTTTAACCAATTACTTAAATGATGTCTGGGAATATGATTGTCCTTGATGTGATGTCAGTTGGTCGGTCAGTAGAGACATTCATGAATCGTTTCTAAGTGAGTCATCTTTACGTGAATCGTCTCTACCCCTCTCCTTTAGTTCTAAACGTTCTTTATGCTTTCGTTTTCTACGCCTTCGCAATAGCCAAGCAATAAAAAACATTAATAATAAAAGGAATAATATAAAAGGCCAAATAGTGACTATTTCTACAAAAAATTCTAAAAGCCCTTCCCATCCATTGTAAAAAGAATTTTTGACGCGGCGCAAAAAACTGGCTTTAACCGAAGTTTCTTTGTGGAGCAATTGATAAACTTTAATCTTAATAGTGCTTTGTCCTACCTGATCACTTAAATACCTCAACCGCCCTTCTTTAGCTTCTATTTCCTCCCGAACAACTTGTAGTTGCTTTTCCACCGTCAACATATCCTTAACGCTATCTGCCTTTTTCAAAATATCTATATAACGTGCCTCTAAAGCTCGTTTTGTTTGCAAACGCGCTTTAATATCAACAAATTCTTCCGTTACATCTCGCGCATTTACATTTTTATAATCAACCTGAATAGCAACCTTTGACAATTCCGACAACAAAGTATCAAAACGCTCAAAAGGTACACGAATGGTAAAATCATAATTAGCTCGGCGACCGCGATTGTTCTGTTCTTCCTTGCTAATGTAAGCCTGATGTTTAGCCACCAATGCATTGATTTGCTTATAAGCTATTCCAATATCGTCTACCTGACACCTAACATTCGCATTTTTAATGATTTTTTTAGCCGTTTTTTTGGGCGTACTACTAGTAGTAACATTCTGATTAACAGTAGTTGAAGAAGTAGAAGTTGTTGCATAGCCTGCTACTGGTTCTTGTGGTTCTGCCCTTTCTTGCTCTACAACCGATTCATCATACATATTTAACAAACCAGCACTTTCAAAGCTTTCATCATTTAAATCATTGGCTGATTCCACGGCCTCCTTATAACTACCACTATGCAAAGTGGCGTTTTGCTCACAGGACATCAATACACTGCACAAAAGCAAGCAGTATAATAATGGTAAATAATGGCGGACTATATTCATGGTTGGTAAAATTTAGAGGCTATCTTGATTTTATCCTTTGAATTAAAAAATAAAATCAAGACAGTCTCTTAGACATAAAAATTTATTCATCTCTATAGATGCGCAGGATTTTGCGCTTCTGGCGTATCACATCATTCATTTCCAAAACCCACAACCAAAAACTCGCAACCAAAAATTACGGATATTCTTCTTCCCAGCTTTCGCCTTGATTGCGGCGGCCTTGCCCATCATCCTCGCCTGTTTGATCGCCACCGGGCTTGGTTTCGGCGCGTGGTTTTGGTTTGGGCTTTGGCTTAGGGTTTGGAACAGGTTTCGTGGTTGGTTTGCCTTGTATTTTTCCCTTTGTTTTGGTTGGATTAGTCGTTACTCGTCCAGAATTGGAGGTATTGCCACTGTTGCCGCTAATCGTGCCACGTCGCTTGCCATCACCAGTTTGGGCAGATGATTGACGGCGATTTCTGGTGTTTGTATTGATGCTGCCAGTGCGCTTGCCATTGCTTGTGGAGGGAGATGTTGTGGTAGTAGGAGATTTAGTGGTAGATTTATTTTGACCAACACTGCCCGACTGCTTACTGCGGCTAGTGGAGGATGAGCCTGAACTAGAACCCGTTCCTACTCGGCCTTTCACTGTTCCTCTTACTGTGCCTGGTCCTTGCCCTTGACTAGCTCCTTTATTGTTGTTGCCATATCTACCAGTACCTCTTCCTTTACCCTTGCCTTTTCCGCTGCCTTTGCCGCCACCAGAACCAAAAGACCAGCGAATAGATAAAGCTCCGCCAATATCAAATTTTTTCGGCAATTCATTTCCAAAATTATATCCCGGGCGCACATCTAAAGACAAATTGATTGGCGCATTGGGCAATTCATAGTGCAAACCAGCAATTCCGTCAATGCCAATAAAAGCTTTATTCGGAGAAAGCCCCACAATCGCTCCAATAACTGTTTCTAATAAATTACTGCGTGTTTTACCAAAATGCATCCCACCACCAACAAATGCCGACAATCCTTCGGTTACTATAGGTTGATGGTATTCATATAAAGTCGTAAATCGCCAGTCGTATTTATTAATGGTAAAAAGCCCTTCTAGGGCGTGATGATCGTTGAATTGATGTTTAAGAGTAAGCCCTTTATTGAAGCCTAAGTTTCCACCTTCTAATCGCACCCCCAAAGAGGTTTGCGCTTGTGTTGGCAGGGTAAAAATTAAACATAATAAAAAGAGGCTAATCAAAGATAGGCTAATGGAATTTTTCATGAGTATTCAGATTTATGAGGTTTCACATTTGAGCGGCTGTCTTGATTTCATTCTTTGGCTTCAAAAATCAAGTCAAGACAAACTCCGAGAAATAAGATGTAAGATAGTAGATATAAAAATTTCTGCATTATTTGAAAAGATAAAATTTATCCAATGCCTATAGACTAAATATAGAAAAAAAGGTTTAACTAGTCGCTAATTTAGCCCTGAAACCTACTTAAATTCTCCTAATAATCCATCTCCTTTCACAAACTCCTCAATATCTACATAAGGAATAAAAACCTCAAAGGTGCCATAAGTACGGTCTGCAATTTCATTGGGATTATAGTAAAAAGTGATTCCGCCCTTACTAAAGCTGTAATTATCTGTTAGGGTAAAATCTTCATCAGAAATGTAAAAATCATTGTCTGCCAAGTCCTCCTCAGCAGATAAACCAAGCGTTTTTTTAAGTTTGCTCAACACTTTGCGGTTCAATGGATAATGATAGCGATTGTTCAAAACATCTAGCAAAACGAGTGGTTTGCCTGTGGAAAGATCAAAATTAAGGCATTGATAATGAGAGCGATCTTGCTCGCCGCCATTGTAGATGTAAAATGCCAAGCCCATGCTCAACAAATCGTAAGTATTGGTAAAAATATTGGGTTTCACCTCATATTCCCAACGCCAATTGCCAACTTCTTCGCTTGCATTTTCCAATTTAGCTTGATAATTAGCCACCAATGCGTCAATTGTTGCATTGATGTCCAATTCATCTTGCTGTTTTTTAGAACCACTCAAACGACCAATAATATTACGCTCTATTTGTTGATTAATGCGATCAATAGCCCTTTGCTGCTCTTCATCACCTTCTATCAATTGCGGATAAGTCAAATTAATCTTAATACATTGCTCTGTTTCACAAATACCATGTTCTTGTAATTGCTGTTCAATCCACAAGCGATGACTGCCTGCTTGATAATTTTCTCGCAGTGAAAAAGGCATACTTATAGTAGAATTAGGCTTTTCCCAATTGCCTTTCAACCAGTGATGTGTCAGCATTTTTCCCTTAAAAATACCTGTAATTTTAGGTAATCCATTAGAGTTAAATTCAAACTCTCGAAGAATGAGTTTACGTTCCTCATCTATATGACTTTCCGCATCAAAGTGAATCGGCTTGCCAATATTATTATATACATAATTTCCTGACAATAAGCCATCTACTTTAATCAAATGCAGTGTTACATTTAAGTCATTACCAATTGTTCCTTCTAATCTTTTGTAAAAGTTATTTTCTATTCTGTTAAAAGATTGTTCATTAAGTTCGCTTGTAGAGTCACCATCTACCATCATAGCCGAATTATTGGCAAATTCTTTTGAGGCTAGAGCACCAGTTTCCTCTGAAAATTCATTAGTGGAGGCTTGATTTTCAGAGGAATTATTGGAAGAATAGCCATATTGAATACTAGGAATAGCCGATGCGGTATTGGCAACTTCTTTTCGGGCAGTTTTGTGTTCATGTTTGTACACATTTGTTGAAGAAAAAGAAATTTTTTGATAGGCGATAATACCGAAGATAAAAATGATAGTACCAAATATGAGAAAATTTTGCTTGTTAATCATAGTAAAATTGATTGGTTTAAAATCAGTTTTTTAGGGTGCTTTTTAAATCTATTGCTAATTTTTAATAAAAAAAGGTGTAAAAGTAAAATATAAGTAATGTCAACTATTCCATATGTAGGTGCTATTTAGTTTGTAAGTTTTATGTCAGTCAATCTACTATTTTTTCTCTTAAAATAAAAAAAAAAGTGCTTATAAGCCTTATTTTCTAACATTATCCAGTTTATTTAGCTGCAAGTCTTAGCAAAAAGCCTATGATGTGAGTACTTATTCAATTAAAAAAGGGGAAATCAACATATTGGCAAGTAAGTGTGATTTTTATTGTGTGCACACAAAAGCATAAAACGCTATTTTCTTGTAAAAGTTTTTTTTTCACTAATAAAAATGCAAAACTTGAATTATTACTCAATCCCAAAATCTAAACGTTAATTATTTCAGTTCACGTATTGAAACTCTTACTTTTGTAAAATATTTTATTCACCTAATCAATTGTTGACTTATGCAGCAGGCACCTGAATTAACCATACATGATCCTATTTTTAAGGGCAAAACAACGCATAATTTTGTGAATCGTTTAGCCCTTCGCTACATCCGAGACGAGCGAGATTTGCCTTTTATCCACCTTATTTTAAAAATTGTCTTTTTAATTGCCCCTGTTGCGTTTTATCTCTTTTTACCCAATTGTTTTAGCTGGTGGATAGCCGTTCCCTATTTGATCATCAATATGTTGGTATTTCTTGGCCCTTTTATTTTAATGTTGCACAATACAAGTCATCGTCCTTTTTTCAAAAAAGAATACCCCTTACTGAATCGCTTCATTCCTTGGATACTAGGTCCTTTGTATGGCGAATCGCCTGATACCTATTTTTGCCATCACATCGGAATGCATCACGCCGAAAATAACCTGCCGAAAGACCTCAGCAGTACGATGTGGTATCAACGCGACAGCCTCAAAGATTTTTTGTATTATTTTTATAAGTTCTTCTTTTTCAGCTTAGTAGATTTATATCGCTATTTTACAAACAAAAATAGAAAGGTATTTATTAAAAAAATGTTGCTAGGTGAGCTGAGTTTTATACTGATGTGCGTGATTCTGCTGTTTGTCAACTGGAAAGCAACCTTAATGGTATTTATTCTGCCCTTCGTCATTGCTCGCTTCGGGATGATGGCAGGCAATTGGGCGCAACATGCCTTTATTGACCCAAGTGATGCAGGCAATAATTACAAAAACAGTATCACTTGCATCAATTCTATATACAATAGGCG
Organism: Bacteroidota bacterium; assembly: GCA_020631155.1. Taxonomy (GTDB): domain Bacteria; phylum Bacteroidota; class Bacteroidia; order Chitinophagales; family UBA2359; genus JAHDHV01. The sequence continues at coordinate 10,725 of JAHDHV010000178.1, forward strand.
TTGTTTTAATGATGGTTATCACATTGGCCATCACCTCCGCCCAAGTATGCATTGGACAGATATGCCACAGGATTTTTTAGATAATCAAGATAAATACATTGCCAATCAAGCTGTTGTATTTGAAAAGTTGGACTATTTTGTAATCTGGTTTTTATTGATGACTAAAAATTACAATACTTTAGCTAATTATTTTGTGGATTTGGGCAATACCTTTAATAACAAAGCAGAAATCGTTGATTTTTTAAAACAACGCGTCCAAAAAATTTCTCCCGAACAATTAGAGCAGTATCAATAATTTTTTGGAGTTTGGAGCTATTTCATAAATACTTGATAATCAAAGACTTAAAAAAATAAGTCAAAAATCGTAACTCCTTGACTATCAAGCTTTTAATAAATTGATTTACTATTTAGTGTAAACTCTAACAAAGTTACAAGGTTTTAAGTTTTTTTTCTCAAAAAAAATCCCAAAGTCCAAAAGTCTAAAAATCTAAAAGTCCAAAAATCTAAAAATCCAAAAATCCCATGTCCTACCAACGAATTTTATCTACTTCACCCGAGGCCGTTGTCAATGAACAAGGGCAGTTTAATTATGGCTGTTATAATACTGCATTTCGAGAAGTGAATTTATTGGATGCGCGCCGTCCATATACGATACCATTACCTAAAAGTGCTAAAAACATCCAATTGCGTGAATGGCAAGCCTTTCAGTTAGGCAATGGTGAATATTTTATGATGA
>JAHDHV010000656.1 GCA_020631155.1 Bacteroidota bacterium
TGGCTATAATATATTTTTTTATTTTTAAAAAAACAAAAACCTTGTAACCTTACAACTTTGCAACCTTGTACAGACGTAAAATTTTACGTCTGTACCTTAATCCAAAAACACAAAACCATGACCGTATACATCATCATTGCTGCCTACCTACTACTTATGTTGTTGAGTGGCTTCATCGGGATGAGGCAAAGCAAGGCAACACCCGAAGACTATTTTTTAGCAGGTAGAGGCTTAGGCACATTGGTTTTATTTTTCACCTTTATTGCCACCAATTTTAGTGCCTTTTTTTTCTTGGGCTTCGCAGGGGCAGGCTATCGAATTGGTTACAGCTACTACGCAATGATGGCCTTTGGTACTGCCTTTGCTGCCCTCGCCTTCTATTGGATTGGCTTCAAAGTGTGGCAATTGGGGAAGGAAAACGCCTATGTTACCCCCTCCGAATTGGTCGGTGATTTGACGGGTAGTTCTAGCTTGAAACTCTTGTTTCTGGCTGTTATGGTCTTTTTCACTTTACCCTATATGGCGATTCAACCGATTGGGGCGGGCATTATTTTGGAAACACTGACGCAGGGGCAAATTCCCTACTTTTGGGGCGCGAGTTTGCTGACGTTTTTTATTGTGTTGTATGTTTTTTTGGGGGGAATGAGAACGGTGGCTATTACGGATATGATACAGGGCGTATTGATGTTTGTCTTGATGTTTTGGGCGGTGATAGTTGTGGCAAATAGTTTGGGGGGCTTGTCGGCGGCGAATGTGGCGGTCTATGAATTAAAACCTGAACTGTTTAGCAGAGCAGGCGGCGGTGCTTATTTTACTTACCAAAAATGGTTTAGTTTGATGATTTTGTGGGTCTTGTGCGTGCCAATGTTTCCACATATGTTTATGCGTTTTTATATTTCTAAAAATGAAAAAGCTTTCCAAACTTCTACCATTTTATACGCTGTAGTGCCTTTGATTTTATTCATTTGTCCTGTCATTATTGGCGTATTAGGGCATTTAGATTTTCCCAATTTACAGGGCAAAGCAGCCGATCAAATACTCCCTTTAATGCTGGATAAACACGCTCCAACTTGGTTGGCAGCCCTCATTATGACGGGTGCATTGGCTGCCTTTATGTCTACCCTTGATTCGCAATTATTGGCACTCAGCACCATGTTAACCAGAGATGTATATGTAAGTTTCTGGAATCCAAAAGTTAGCTTTCAACGGCAGGTGCTATTGGGCAAGGTATTGGTCATTATTTTAGCGTTCTTGGCTCTGCTCATCGCCTATCAACCGCCTGATACCATTTTTGCGATTGTTACCCAAGCATTTACAGGGCTTTCGGTATTGTTTCCAGCTACTTTAGCGATTCTTTATTTTCGGGAAAAAGTAAACGCAACCGCCTGTTTTATCGCCATTCTCGCAGGTGAAGGACTATTATTGACACTCTCGCAAGGCTGGATTCCTAAAAGTTGGGTGCTGGGCTTTGATCCTGTTGTTCCTGTGGTTGGGCTTACGAGTTTGATTATTTATTTGGGCTCTGTAAGAAAGTAGAGACGATTCATGAATTGTCTTTATGGATTTGTGATTCGGCTTTCGCTGATTTCAAAATGAGAAAATAAAAAACACATTACCAAATACATAATTAACAGATACTTGCATTAAAAAAAGAAATGCAAACAATATATAATTTACAAATACACAAAGTCATCGCTACGGAAGATAAAAAACGCCTATATTTTGGAAAATAAGCAAAATATAGGCGTTTGCTAAAAGGATTAAAAAAATAATTACTTTATCTTAATACCTTTAACTGTTGTGCGTTGTCTATGATAA